>CAYZGY010000425.1:0-7102 GCA_964478085.1 uncultured Planctomycetia bacterium | reverse complement strand
CACGACGACAGTCAGAACGATAAACTGCAGGACGTCGGTCATCAGCACGGCCCACAGCCCACCCTGCATGGTGTAAAGGACGACGATTACGCCAAAGATCATGATCGCCGACTCGACAGAGACGGGGATAATCGCCTGTCCATTCGCCGACTGCGCGGTCAGCAAAACGCCCAGCGCATATAGCGAAACGGAAACGCCCATGATCCGTTTGAGGAGCATGGTCCACGTGAAGAAATTGAGGCCGGCCTTCCCGAATCGGAGATTGACGTACTCAGCGGGCGTGTCGACTCCCATCCGGTTCCAGTGCCCGGCGACGAAGTAACCCACGAGAAGCGCCGCGATGCCGTACGTCAGATTGATGACGACCGCGACCATGCCCAGCTCGTAGGCGATCCCGCCCCAGACGACGAAGGTTCCCGCTGAGAACACCGTCATGAAGCCGCTCAGACCCGAAGCCCACCACGGCGAGCTGCGATTGGCAGCGAACATCTCTTTGTGGTTGGTGTTTCGCCGCGCCGCCAGCGTGCTGATCGCGAACAGACCTGCGACATAGAGCAGGACTGTGATGAAGTCGAGTAGCCCCATGCCCTACATCTTCGTCATCTTTTGCTTCATCGCTTCCGACGGCTCGACTCCGATCCCTGGAGTCTCTGTGATCGCGTACGCGCCGTTCTCGTAGTTGAGGACGTCGTTCGTAAAGTGTCGAAAGGGCCCCAGCAGTGAATGCTGGAACTCGTGTGAGATGACGTTTCGCAGGGCAGCACTTGCCTGCAGACTGGCTGCCAAGAAGATCCCGGCGCCAATGGTGGCATGAGGCATCACTTGCAGATGATGGGCTTCGGCATAGCGGCCGATGCGCATGAACTGGGTGACGCCGGTGTGGCCCATCTCCGGCTGAACGATATGGACGGCTCGGGCATCGATGTGAAGCCGAGCATCGAAGACGCTCCGCCATTCTTCGCCGACCGCGACGGTCTGACCGGAATGCTCGGCGACTTTTCGCAGACCCTCGACGTCTTCTGCCGGAAGCGGGGCTTCGATAAACCACGGCTTGTACGGTGCGATTTCCCGAGATAGCTCGATGGCGCTCGCCTGCGTCTGAGTCCAGTGCAGATCACAGGCGATCCTGAAGTCGTCACCCAGTGCGCGACGCAGCTCTCGCATTTCCGCTACGACGCCATCGTCTGCAACGGGCGACGCGAACTTCACTGCGTCGAATCCGTTCTCTTTCCACTCGCAGGCGAAGTCGCAACGTTCGGCTAATGTGTCTCGCGGCAGACCCGAAACGTAGCAGTGGATCTTGTCGTGATATCTGCCGCCCAGCAGCTTGTGGACGGGGAGGCCTGTCTTTTTGCCGGCAATGTCCCAGAGCGCGATGTCGATCCCCGCCATCGCATCGAGGTAGTAGCCACCGTTGTAGCCACGTACCCGCATGAGGTCGTAGAGTCGATCGTGAGTCGTCTGCACATCGAACGGATCCGAGCCGATGACAAAACCGGCCAGCAGGTCCTTGATGATCTCGGCTGTCGCTCCTGGAGCGACGATGCCGTAGGTTTCGCCCCAGCCCTCGACGCCTTGCTCGGTGAGGATGCGGATGACCAAGGAACGGTTGCTTCTGGGATAGACGGTCCCGTTCTGTTTGCGGACGAAGTAGCCCTGCGGATCGACTTCTTCTCCTTCGCGGAGCGAGCCGAGGTACGGTCGGTCCTGGCTGAGGTCGACAAGGTATACCTCGATCGCGGCAACCTGATCGCTCATGCCAACACCTCCTGGAGGTCCAGCAGCATCGCGTCGATGTCCTTCTTCGTGAAATTGTCCATCTCTGGCAGCGGGGCCCGCACGACTACGTCGTTCTTGATCCCGCGCTTGTCGAGGACGTACTTCGTCAGTCGCATTCGGTAGATGAGCTGGGAGACGAGCAGCGGCAGGCTGTCGCGATAGAGCCTTCTCGCGCGATCATGGTCGCCCTGCGTGTGGGCATTGTAGATCGCGACGTGCAAATCGACGATCTCCACGGCGGGCATCGCGGCCAGCGCACCGCGGTTGAGCTCATCGATCATGTAACGGGATCCGCCGCCACCGATCACGCCCGTCAGATGCTCGATTCCACTGTCGTTGAGAGCAGAGATCGCGGGGCCGGAAGGCAGCGTTTCTTCCTTCACGTAGGCGATCATCGGATTCGACCGGACCAGCTCGATGATCGCGTCGACACCCAGTCCCGCGCCAACAGGCTTCGGAGCGTTTTGCAGAATGATCCTCGCATCGGAGCCGATCTGGCGGCTGATGTCGGCGAAGAACGCCTGGTGTTTTCCGACATCCTGACCCAGCCCTTGTGGCGCCATGATCATCAGGTGTGTGATGCCGAACTCGAGGCAGTCACGTGAAGCGGCGACCACCTCTTCCACCGTCTTCGCACTGGCGCCGCCGATCATCGGTACCCGGCCGTTCACTTCGTCCACGACCAGGGAGACCAGCGTCTTGCGTTCTTCCAGACTCAGGAAGTTGTATTAGCTCGCCACGGCCGGGCAAGCGACAGCGCTCGCACCGTGCCGGAGAGCGAAAGCGACGACTTCCTTCTGTGCCGTCAGGTCGATCTCGTTTTCGCTGGAGAACAGCGTGGGGATGACGGGGAGAACGCCCCTCAGGGTCAGCGCTGCGCTATTGGATGTCACTGCTTCCGCTGCGTTACTTCGTTCGAAACGTTTCGCTTGCGATCAGGTTGAGGATCAAATCTCGGAACCCTTCGCCATCGGCGAGGTTCTTCTGCACGATCGCTTCGACCTCTTTCTGTTCTGCGTAGTTCAGATCGCGCCCCGTGGCGTAGACCATCAGCTTCTCGGCGAGGTTTGTCGCGAAGACCTCTTCATTGCGAACCAGCCAACGCTTCAAGTCCACGACGTCGCGAATCTTCGTTCCGTCCGGCATCACGCCCGATGCGTCGATCTTCTTGCCTGTGCCAGGCCACTCGTCTCGCCACTGGCCGACGGGGTCGAAGTTCTCGAGCACGAATCCCAGCGGATCGATATGCTTGTGACAGTTGGCACACGAAGCCTTCTCGGTGTGTGCTGCCAGCATTTCACGCGGAGTCGTCGTGCCGCGAGTGTCGGGCGTGAGTGCCGGGACGTCTTCGGGAGGTTCCGGGGGAGTCATTCCCAGGATGTTCTCCAGCACCCAAACACCTCGGAGGACGGGCTGTGTATCGACACCGTTAGCGGTCGTCATCAGGATCGCCGATTGACCGAGCAGACCACCGTAGCGACTGCCGCGCGGAATTTCGAAACGCTGAACGCGAGTACTCCGCTTCTTTCGCTTATCCCACGATACGAGCTGCTCCATCTTGTAGATCCGGTCGGCGAAGTACGGAGCGGTGTAGGTGAAGTCTGGATCAATGAAATCCCGTACCGGTAGGTTCTTCTTGATCATCTCCAGGAAGAACAGCTCGACCTCTGCTTTCGCGATGTTGATCTCACGATCCGCGAACTTGAACTTCGGATCGGGCATGATGGACTTGAGTCCACGCGTGTCGAGCCACTGACCTGTAAAGCTCCTCACCAGCGGATGCTCACGCCGAGTTGGCATCAATCGCATCGCCTGCTTTCGCAGCTCTTCGTCGCCGGCTAGCTTTCCGACGTTCGCGATTCCGGCCAGTTGGCCATCAGGGGGACCTTGCGTGAAGAAGTACGAGAGCCGCACGGCGAGGTCGTGGTCGTCGAGCTTTCCCGGGCGCAGCGAGCGATAAAGAAGCTGTGGCGAGATCAGGACGTTGCGAAACAGGAGATGCATGCCTTCGTTGAAGGAGTGCCCTTGTTGCCAATGCTCGGTGGCAATCGCCAGGTACGCTTCGACGGTTTCCTCATCGACCGGACGTCGGAAAGCGCGTGGAAGGAATCGCTGAAGCATCTTCCTAGCGTACTCTTCGTCGCTCAGATCGCCTTTGTCCGTACCCGCAATCTGCTTCGCGATCTGTTGATGTCGCTCGTCGATATCGCTGTCGACCAGCTTGGAGGGGCCTTCGATGCTGTAGCCGTGAATCTGCAGTGACGGCCCGTGATTGAAATAGTAGTGGCACAGCGCGTCGCCCAGGTTGTGCGTTCCGCCGCCAACCGTGCTGAGGATGCGAAGCAGCTCTTTGGTCTCCGCCGAGTCCATCGTCGCCTGGCTCATGTCGAGCTCGGGATCCTGGAGCGCTTTGTTGATGGCGTTCCATCCGGTCAAGCCGCGTAGCGTCGAAATCTGAGCACGACCCTTCAGGCCTTTCGGAAATACCGCTTGTTGCCAGGCCGCGAGCCAGCGCTTGTCGCGCTGAAACCACGCCCTCATCAGCTTGACCAGCGCCTTCAGATCGTTGTGGTCGAACTCGGCGTTCTTCCAGCGGAACGAGAGCGTTTCGCCCTTGTACAGCTCCGCCTCGAACGAGTGAGACTGACCGGTTTTCGATGCAAACTCCAGATCCTTCAGCGGCCGGAAGTTCGCGATGACCGATCGCTCCGACGCCGAGACCTGTCGGGCGCGAATCTCCAAGATCATCGGCAAGTCCCCGTCGCGAGGCTTGAAGCAGGATCCTTCCACCGTGATCTTGTAGACGCCTGAGACCTTGGCCTGATGCTGCTGCGGCCACGTGCAGCTTCGCATGATGTCGCGCGCCTTGGATGCCAGGCGCAGCTTGCCGTCCTTGATCGCTGAGGCAGAGAAGCTGAGCACGAGGTCTTCGACTCCACCCGTCTGGACCTTGGACGGCACGGCCTTCCTCGGCTGCGGGTAGAGGAGGTCGGCGATTTCCGAAGCGACCTTCCAGTACGACGCCATGTGCGTCGGTGACATCACGAGGCCTTCGCCGATATTGTCGAAGCCGTGCGTTTCGCTATCGCCTGGAAATCCGGGAGGCAGCTCGTAGTCACGCATGTAGACAAGATCGCGAATCGTCTTCAGGTACTCGGCCTGATTCAGGCGTCTAGGAGCGGTGCCGCCGATCTTGATGTGACTTGTCAGCTCGCGGTCGATCCACTCGGCGAGGGTCTTTCGTTCTTCTGAGCTCGGCTGGTCGCGGTTCTGAGGCGGCATGATGCCATGCTCGCTGTTGAGCAGGACCTTCTCCCAGAGCCCGGTGGTTCGCTCGGCGGACCAGTCGACCGAGAGGACGTCGAGGTTGATGTCGGCTTTCGGCCTGCGTTCGCCGTGGCAGTCGATGCAGTAACTTTCCAGAACCGCGCGCGGGGCGTCAGGGATGCGGCTACGGGATGCCGCCTGATCTTGCGCGCTGACCGTGGCACAGAGCGTCAAGACAGCTACCGTGACGGCTGCGCGCATCAGGAAAGAACCTCGTTCATGTTTCGCTTCGCGTTCGAGAACGAGTCGATTTCCATGCCGAGGCGCTGTGCGATCGTTATGTAGAGGTCACCCAGCAGCACGTTGCTGTCCTTCTTGACCGCGTGGTGTCCTTGATGCTTGAAACCACCGCCTGCGATCAAGGTCGGCAAGTCACGATTGCTGTGGCGGCTCGCATCTCCCATCCCGGTGCCCAGGAGGACGATCGTGTCATCCAGCAGCGACTTCCCCTGCGTGCCCTTCTTGTTCTTCAGCACTTTCAGGAACGACGCGAAGCAGTCCAGGTGGGCGGTCTCGAGCAGGACAAGATCACGAATCATCGTGGGGTCGTTGCCGTGATGGGACAACCCGTGATAGCCGGAGCTGAGTGCCCGGCCGTTGATCGTGAAGACTTGCCCCAGGCCGTCCAGGAACAATGTGGCGACGCGGGTCAATCCGCATTCGAGCGCGATCGCGATCAAGTCGTACATGATCACGGACGCTTCCATCTGCAGATTGGGCGTGATCGGATCGTTCTCGGGAAGCTTGTAACCAGGATCTGCAACCGGGTTGTCCAGCGTCGTGAGCTGTCGGGCCATGCGCGCTTCCAGCGAGCGGAGGCTATGAAAATACTCGTCCAGCTTTTCGCGATCGCCGGCAGGTACAGAAGTTCGCAATCGCTTCGCTTCACCGACCACGTGGTCCAGCGAGCTCTTGCCGCTCTTCAGCAAGTACTCGGTCCTGATGCGATCTTCTTTCGTGATGAACATCTGCCGATACAAGACGCTCGGACGCCGCATCATCGGCAGATAGATGTGCTCTTTCGAGAAGTTCATCGCCCCTTTGCCGGTCCGATCTTCGCCCGAACCGGTCGTCAGCTGCAGCGAGGAGAATCGAGAGTTTTTCCCGATATGATCCGCGACCAATTGATCGAACGAGTACTTGCCAGGCGATTCACCACACAGGAAGTTGCTCCAGTTGTTGTGGCCGTTGCCGGCGCGGTGATCCAAGCCGGAGAAAACCGTGAAGTCATCGCGATGCTCTTCGATCGGCTTCAGCGTAGCTGGAAGCTCGTAATCGCGACCGACCTCCGTGGGGTAGAACGCGTTCTGGTGCCAACCGAGATACGCGCCGATCGCGACAAAGTTGCGAGGTCCTTCTTTCGCGGTACCAGGAAGGGGCGTTTCAGCCTTGTCGTCCGCGAAGACGTCCAAGGCTGGGAGTGCGATGCAGGCAGTCGCTGCCCGAAGGAAGTGCCTTCGATCGATCGTCGAGTAGATGGGTGGCTTCATCTTGCCGTTCTTCGTGTCGAGAGAGAAGAAGGTGTGCCGAAGTTGTATTGATGCTTCTTCGACGTGTGGTAGGGGCCGATGATGCTCGCGTCCAGGCCGTTTGCCGGAATCTCATCCTCCTTGCCTAACGCCCACATCAGCCCCTGTAGCAAAGCGCGCCGGGCGCTCGGCTCCATCAATGTATCGCTGCCGGCGAGGCTTGAATAGAACATTCGGAACGGCTTTCCCCCGTCGAAGGTGTGAGCGGGCTTCACGATGACCGTCGGTTGGACGGGGGCGTGTGGCGGCTTGATCATGTCGGGATGAATGACTTTGCCGGTCATCAGGATGGTCGCATCGATGCCCTCGTTCGCGCCGATCGGTCCCATGTTGTGGAGGTGTCGAGGGTCTTTGAGCCCGCTCACGCCACGAAGGATCGGATGCTCCGCCTCTCCCGGGTTTACGAAAGCCTCCGAGGAGGCGGAGATGATCGAGGTGGAAGAGGAGGACAGTGAGTTCGTGCGGGT
>CAYZGY010000424.1:5148-7109 GCA_964478085.1 uncultured Planctomycetia bacterium | reverse complement strand
GAGCTGAAACGGAGCCAATGTGGAGCATTGGCGAGTTTCAGCGACGAAGAGTTCGAGCGAAACGACCGCTTGGACGCCGAATCGACCTTTTCAACGGGCTGTTCGCCCGGGTGCGGGACGTCGAGGAAGGGATCGGTCGCTCGCCGGTACGCTCACGCGTGACGCAGCGACGTTCTCATCGAACGGTTCACAGCCTTTTGCGGATTCTCAGGAGTCCGCCTCGAAACTCCGCGCGTGCCGCGCGCAAAGCCCTGCGTGAGCCGACCTCGCCGGTCGGATCACCACGATTCCAGGAGCAGGGACCGACGGGTTCGTGCTTCCGTCAGTCAACGTGTCGAACGATTCTCATGAGCTACCGCCCCGCTCGCTCTCGATCCCTTCGTGCCGTCCTCGCGACGTCACTCGCTCTCGCCTCTTGCCTCTTCGCTTCGACAGGTGTCTACGGCGCTCCGCCGACCGTCGTCATCAACGAGGTTCACTACCACCCAGGGGACGACTCGCGCATCGGGGAATTCGTCGAGCTCTACAACTACGGCTCCGAGGCGGTCGACGTCGGCGATTGGATCCTCTTCGGCGGTGTCCAGTACGTGATTCAGCGCCCGCGAACCATCCAGGCCGGCGAGTTTCTCGTCATCGCCGCCGACCCGAATTCGCTCATAACGCGCTACGGTCTCGATCCCGACAAGGTCCTCGGTCCGTACGACGCCTCGCTCTCGAACGAAGGGGAGCAAGTCAGCCTCTTCACGGCCGGGTCGTACAAGGCCTCGTTCGTCGACTACGACGACTCGAGCCCGTGGCCCGAGACGCCCGACGGACTCGGGCCTTCGCTCGAAAGAACGTCCCACATGTTCGAGGAGTCGGACGCTTGGACGTGGGCCGCCTCCATCGCGGTCGGCGGAACTCCGGGCGCGCCGAACTCGGTTCGCGTCGGAGCCGGGACTCCGCCCCCACCGCCGCCGGGCACCGAAGACGTCGACTACATCCTCACGGCTGCGGAGTGGAGCTACCTCCCTGGCACCGAGGAGCCTCCGGGGAATTGGAATACGCGAAGCTTCAATGACGGTGGCTGGAACACCGGCGACGTCGCCATCGGGTACGAGGCCGGCGGCGGTCCGGCCAACCCCGCGACCACGCTCGACGACATGGAGGGTTCGTACCTGACGGTCTACTTGCGTCGCGACTTTACCGTCGCAGACGCCTCTCGAGTCCGCGAGCTTCGCCTCTCGATCGACTACGACGACGGCTTCATCGCGTACATCAACGGCGTCGAGATCGCTCGCTCGGGAGTCAACGACGAGAGTTTCGATTCACCCGCGGAGTTCGCGCACGAGGCAGGAGTACCGGAGCTCTTCACGGTCACGCCCCCGGACGGCGTTCTGCAGAACGGCCAAAACGTTCTCGCCGTCCAAGCGCACAACTTCTCGCTCGGAAGCTCGGACTTCAGCGTCCACCCGTCCCTCGCCGGCTCGATCGGCGAGGCGGGCGAGGATCCCGATCCCCCCGAAAGCGAAGGACTCGAGCGACCCGCACGCGACCTCGTCATCAACGAGATCAGCACGGGTGGCAATGGAACGGGCTGGGTCGAGCTCTACAACCCGACCGACTCGGACGTCGATGCTTCGGGTCGCCACCTGCAGCTCTACCCGGCGAGCGTCGGCCATTTCACACTGCCGAACGGCTCGAACGTGCCCGCGGGAGGCTTCATCAGCTTTACGGAGTCGCAACTCGGCTTCGAGCTCGATGGAATCCAGGCGATCATCCTCTCGACCGACGATCGACGGTTCATCGACGCGATGAACCCGCGGACGACCGCCGCGAACGAGTCGACCGGCCGCTTTCCCGACGGTGACGACAATCGCGTCGTCCTGATCACGACGACGCGCGCCGACGCCCACGCGTTCTCGGTCACGACGCCCGGCGTCCTCACCGCGACCGACCCGCTCGTCGTCGCGGCGTTCCTG
>CAYZGY010000424.1:0-5138 GCA_964478085.1 uncultured Planctomycetia bacterium | reverse complement strand
GTACCACCCGGGCAACATCAACTTCTCGGGCGAGTGGATCGAGCTCCACAACCGCACGAATTCCGAAGTCGACATCTCCGGTTGGTCGTTCACACGCGGCATCTCGGTGACGTTCCCGAACGGCACGACGATCGCGGGGAACGGCTTCCTCGTCATCGCGCGCAATCCGACGGGCGTCGAGGAGCACTACGGAATCTCGGACGTCCTCGGTCCCTTTGGCGGCGGACTCGACAACGCCGCGGAGACGTTGATCTTGCGCGACGAGCGACGCAACGTTCGCGACCGCGTGCGCTACGCGGACGAAGGCTCCTTTCCCGAGTCGCCCGACGGTGAGGGACCTTCGCTCGAGCTGACCCATCCCGACATCGACAATCGCTACGGCCCCGCCTGGCGTGCGAGCGACACCGAGACGGCCCCCGACGGAACGCCGGGTGCCGAGAACTCGCGCATCTCTGCCATCCCGCTGCCGATCGTCGCGGGCGTCAAGCACTCACCGGTCATTCCCTCCTCATCGGACGACGTGCTCGTGACGGCGCTGGTCTCCGACGATCTCCCGCTCGATCGCGTTCGCCTCTTCTGGGAGGTCGACGAGAGCGGCAACGGTGATGGATCACGCGAGATGTTCGACGACGGCATCAACGATGACGGGATCGCGGGTAACAACATCTACGGCGCGACAATTCCCCCACGATCCGACGGCTCGATCGTCGCCTTTTGGATCGAGGCGGAAGGTAACGGCGATCCGGTCGTCGTCTCTCCCCAAGGCGCACCGCGTCCTGCGTACCTCTACCGAGTCGAGAACTCGACCACGCCCGACTTGCGACCGCGTTATCGCTTCGTCATGCGCGCGTCGGACCTTACATCTTTGCGCACGCGAGGCGTCGGCTCCAACGTCCTGCTCGACGTCACCGTCGTCGCGGACGGCAAGGCGTACTACAACCGCGGTATCCGCTACCGCGGAAATTCGGCGCGCCGCTGCGATCCGCTGAGCTACCGCGTCCAGTTCGATCACGACTCGAGCCTCCACGGCATCAAGCGCCTCAACATGAACGGCTGCAACGCGTGGCGGCAGTGGACGGGGCTCGACTTCCTCCGTCGCGTCAACATGCCGACGCCGCGAACCTGGTTCCGCCGACTCAACTTCAACGGCACGGACGACACGCAGTGGCACTTGCGCGTCGAGGCGATCGACAGGCTGTTCCTCGAGAGGACCCATCCCGGCGACGACGACGGCAACCTCTACCGAGGAATCGGTCAGGCCAACCTCGACTACCGCGGCGAGGATTTCGGACCTTACCGCAACAACTACGAGAAGCACAGCAACGAGGAAGAGGACGACTACAGCGATGTCGTCGAGATCTCGTTCCGTTTCGATTCGGCGACGACGAGCGACGAGGACTTCCCCGAGGCGATCGAGGAGCGCGTCGACGTGCGGCAGTGGGCGTTCTACTTCGCGGCCTTCGCGATGCTCGGGTCGACCGAGAACAGCATCGTCCTCAACAACGGCGACGACTACTTCCTTTACCACCGCTTCTCGGACAATCGCTGGGAGCTCCTTCCTTGGGACCTCGACAGCTGTTACGACGAGGCGAACCAAGTGCTGTTCCGCCCGACGGTCGACGCGATCGAGCGCTTCCTCCAGCATCCGCGATACGCTCCAGACTACCTCTGCTCGCTCCAGACGTTTCTCGCCGAAGCTTGGGTGAACGAAAACATGCAGGCACGCATCGACCACCTCGTGCCGCTGTTCTCGGCAAACCAGGTGCAGGTTCTGCGTGACTTCGTTCCGGCGCGCATTCAGTACGTCGAAGAGCGGCTCAACCAGACCTTCGAGGTCAGCTCGGCGGCGGGCGCGGTGCTCTGCAGTGACACGATCTTCCCGCAGTCCGATACGGTCACGCTCATCGGGCGAGCGCCGGGCTGCGGCACGGTCGACGTCGTCGTCAACGGGGACCCGGCCTCGTTCGACTATCGAGCCGGAACGTGGAGCGCGAGCATCAACGTCGAAGGCGTCGACAAGATCGCGATCGTCACGCTCGATCGCAACGGCCTCCAGAGCGCACGCATGGAGTTCACGGTCGGGGAGATCGTCGAGACTCCGACGGGCGACGTCCACGTGCAAGGCGCCGGTGAGCCCGGCGTCGCGGCGTTCGCCGCGCGTCCCTTCCGCGTCGAAGATCCGAACGAGGACGGTCAGAACTGGGAAACCGCAGGAGGCGTCGACTCGTCGATCAACCCGGACAACGAGATCCTTCAAGCGCCGTCGCAGGGTTTCCCGCGACAGCTCGAGCAGTCGCACGCCGCGTACCTCTTCCGCTTCCTTGAGGCGGGTCAGTATCGACTCTACCTGCGCGCGCGCGGCTTTAGCGGAGCATCGAACACGGTGTGGATCCCGAACGGATTCGACACCGACCCCGATCTCCAGCTCGGTATCTCGCGCAACGGAAACTGGAACTGGACGAACCAAGGGAACTACAACGTCTCGCAGGCCGACGTCGACCGCGGACGCGTCTTCGAGTTCCGTCTCGGTGTCCGAGAGCTCGACGCACAAGTCGACGCGATCATCTTCCACCAGACAACCGGGCTCGGTCCGCAGCAGCTGACGAGCTACGCGATCGAGAACGCGACGGGAACCACCTCGGCCGTGCCCCGCGCACACGTCGCGGTCGACCCGGGCACCGACCTGACGATCTTCGGCGAGAGCACCGAAGCGCTCCTCGACGCGACGGAGTCCAACGACGGCGCCTGCGGCGACGACCCTGTCTCGTTCCTCTGGGAGAAGGTCGTCGGCCCCGCCGAGGGCGATGAGTTCCTCTCGCCCGTCGACGGGGCCGTGATGCGGATCCGCTTCAGTGGCGACGGTGGAAACTTCATCTACCGACTCACGGTGACGAACGACCGCACGGGTGCTCGAGCGACGGAAGAGATCGAGTTCACGGTCACCCCCTCGGTCGACAACGCCTTCCTGCGCTGTGACGCGAACAGTGATGCGCGCATCGAGGTCTCCGACGCGGTCTTCACGCTGCTCTTCCTCTTCGCGGGAGGCTCATCGCCGTCCTGCGCCGAAGCGCTCGACTGCAACAGCGATGGCGGCGTGACGCTCGGCGACGCCGTCTTCCAGCTCAACTACCTGCTCCGAGGCGGCACACGACCCGACGCGCCGTTCCCGGCGTGCGACGCGGCACCGCAGGCGGAGTGCGCGCAGACGACTTGCGTGCAGTAGCCGAGACCTTTCGAGGAACTCGGCCCTATCAGAAGCCCAAATCGAGCTCGAGCGCGGCGGCGATCCGGTCCTCCGGGTCGGCGCGATGGTCGAGTCACGCGGCGGGTCGCCGCGCCGTGACATCGTCTCCACATCCGTCGACCCTCTTCGACGGAACCTCCGTGAGCATCCGGCTACTTCGCTCGTCGAGCTTATCGACTTATCGACTTATCGACTTATCGATTGATCTGGATCGGTCCCGGGTCGAAGAGCGACGCGACTTGCCGCTCGCTCATCCCATGATCCCGCCCGTGAGAATGACCGCGAGACCGAGGATGGAAGCGGACAGAGCCAAGAACCGAGCACGCGCGAGGGTCTTCGACATGGCTGGCCTCCGTTCGACGCCATTCTAAGTAGGTCTCGAGCGATTTCGTGCTAGAATCTCCGCCAATTCCCTCGAACGAACTCGGAGCGACCGATGCGCCGCTGCCCCGCTCGACTCACTGTTCTCTGTGTTCTCTTCATGACCGTCTTTCCCTCGTGCTCCCGGACTCCGTCGCCCCCCTCCGATCCCGCCGAACGCGCCGAGTACTGGCGCAAGCTCGATGCCGAGTACGAGGACCTGACGAAGGGATACGATGAGGAGACGGGCGCGACGCAGATTCGGGTCGAAGAGCTGAAGAAGCGCATCGAGGCGGGCGAGAAGATCGTACTCCTCGACATTCGCGAGGATCGCGAAAACGCCGTCAGCGCGCTTCCGGGAGCGAAGCACATCCATCCGGACGACGTCGAGCGGGCGTCCCCCGACGTCTCGAAAGACACGACGATCGTCACCTACTGCACGGCCGGTTACCGATCGGGCATGGCGGCGGTGAAGCTCGAGAAGCGCCTCGGACGTGCCGTGCTCAATCTCCATGGCGGCATCGTGTCGTGGTACAACGCCGGAGGGGAAGTTCGCGATCCGAGCGGTCAGCCGACCGACGAGATCGACGCCTACGGTCCCGACTGGCAGAAGTACGTCCATCCGCGAGATTGACGCGGCTTCAGAATCTCTGAGAGATGGGCTTCGGAAGCCCGAACGACTCGCCGTCGATCCACTGCCAGCTCGTCGGTCAAGTCGACGACGTCGACGTTGCCGAAAAGATCGTCATGCTCGGCGGCACACCGCGGCTCGACCCGGACCTCTCGACGCCTCCGAGCGACCCGGCCGAGATGCTCCGAAACGACATCGCGGAGGAACAGATCGACGTCGGTCACTACCTGAAGCTCGCCGAGCCGGCCGAATCGTCGGGACTCGTCGACCTCAAGTTCAAGATGGAGGAGCAAGCCGCGGACGAAGCCGGACACGCCGAAGAGATGACGCGCCTGCTCCGTTAATCAATCTTCGGAAGGCTGCGACGGCCCGATCACCTTCGTGTAGAGCGCCGCACCGCCGACGGCACCGAGGATCGGCGAAACGAGATAGACGAGGAGGATCGGTCCGATCCCGACCTCGCCCGTCCACGCGACGCCGCCCCAACCGGCCATCGAGCTGAACAGCCTCGGGCCAAAGTCACGCGCGGGGTTGAGGCACGCCTGAGTCAGCGGACCGAGAACACCGATGAGCACGGCGACCGTCATACCGATGAAGAACGGTGCCATGCGATCACCCGGGGACCCCTTGTTGCGACCGTCGGTGAACGCACAGACGCAGAACGCGAGGATCGCCGTGCCGAGGATCTCCGCGAAGGCCGCCGAACCCGTCGAGAGGTTCTCGATCTTGGCGTCTTCACCGCTGCCGTGGAGCCCGACGGTCGGGTTCGGGAAGAACTCGCCGTACATCGACGCCGTCACTTCGCTGCCACGCGCGCCACGCACGATATCGTTCGCCGCTTCGTACGCGCTGATCGAGCCCGAAAAAATCACGTAGAGCGCACACGCGGCGAGGAACGCTCCG
>CAYZGY010000423.1:0-7111 GCA_964478085.1 uncultured Planctomycetia bacterium | reverse complement strand
TCGAGGTGACGTCGTAAAGCAACAGGTCGTATTCGAGGTCGAAGAGGTTTCCAAGGCGGTCTTTCAGATGGACTTCGAGGGCCTCTTTGTGCTCGAGCAGCTTGTCGAGACCTTCGTAGAGGCGTTTGTGTGTGACTCGAGCCGGGTCGACACTTGTGCGCCTTGCCGTTCTTCTTCACCGTCGAGTGCCGCAGACACATAAGCGCGTCTCCTCGGCGCTCTTTATCCACGCGGCGCAACACCCTGGCAACCGGACAGGTTGTCACGACAGCGGGATTCCGCGCTCAGCGGCGGCGGCTCGGATGACGGCGATTCTGCTTACGACAACGGGGCCGCCCAATCTGGTCGGAAACAGCCCGAATTTTGTCGAAACCGTTCAAGTCGGGCTAGCAGGGGGCTTTCGGGATGCCCCTCTCCCTCGCGGAGGAGCCGCGAGCGATTCACCCCAACCAGCACGACTTATCGGATAGCGCTCAGTTTTCCAATGGGTTGATTCCGCCGTTGGCTCCGCCGTCGAGGCTGCTCTCGTAGAGCTCTCGCTTGAGCCCGTACTTCTTGAGGTAGTTCGAAAGCTGGGGGCGGTGAATCCCGAGCTCGCGTGCCGCGTGCGTGATGTTGCCACGCGTCTTGCGAAGGGTCGTCTCGATGATGTGCTTCTCGAGGATGCGCTTCGCGTCCTTGAGCTTGATATCCCGCGCGAGAAGCCTTCGCAGCTCTGTCAGCGTCTTCTGATCGCACTCTTCCGGAAGTAGCAGGCGACGAACCTCGTAGTAGAGGTCCGAGCCCTGCTGGTGCGTTCGGTCGACGCCGAGCACGGTCGAAGAAACGTCCTCGTTGAGGATCTCTTGCAGCCGCTCGCCGATATGAGAGGTCTGCTCCTCCGCGATCGACAGATCCGTGTCGCGGTAGAGCACCGAGAGGATCGGATTGGCCCAGCAGACCGCCGCCCCGCGGTGAACCTCCTCGATCTCGCGAGCGAGCTTCTCTCCGAGCGCACCCGCCGACTCGCTGACGGAGTCCTCGAAGACCGGGATGTAGAAACCAGCGACCGAGAACGAACGACCGTGAAGATTGTAGAGTCGGTACTCTTCACGCAGACGCTCGACGAAGTAGCTCGACGTGAAGAAGCCGGTCATCGGCTCGCGAATGGCGACGTCGAGGTTTCGACGGTTCTGGAGAGCCACCCCGACGTGGCGCGCGTAGGTCTCGAGAAGCGACTGATCTCGCGAGGCGAAACGACCGAGCGAGAGGTGCTTGTCGAGAAAGAGCGCACCGAAGATGCGGTCCTCCGTCATCAACGGAATGACCATCACCGAGCGGCTCGCGAACGCGTCGAAGCCGGCGATCTCCGCGAACTTCTGCTGGCGGCGATCGTCTCCTGACTGCGGCAGGAATGTCTTGCCGCGGCGGATCGTATCCTCCGCGATCTGGCTCGCCGCTGCGAACTCCGGATGCTGCCGGATCTCCTTGCCGAATCCACGTGCCGCGCTGATCGAGTACTCACGGTTTTGGACGAACATGACGAAACCGCGCTCGGCCTTCGCAAGCTCGAGACCCTCTGCCAAGATGCTCTCGGCGAAGTGGAGCTGGTTCATCGCGCGGTTGACGCGCAGGATTCGATCGAGCAGCGCCTTGTAGTTCTCGAGACTCGCCGGACGATCACTGAGGCTCGGCGTGCCCGCAGCGCCGACACCACCACCCGAGAGGCTCCCGGAAAACGCGCCGCCCGAGAGACCACCCGAGACCGACGCACCCGTGACCCGATCGCGCCCATCGGCCGCGACCGCACGCCCCTGCGATTCCTTGCGGAAGCGGGTCGCGTCCTCGAAGAAGATCTTCCGTCTCGGATCCTCGAGGTACCGAGCGCGCAGATCGTCCGAAAGCTGGGAGCTGACACGCTGGAGAATCGACTCGGCCTTGCCGTAACAATTCGACGCTTCGGAGAACTCGCGATCGTTGTGGAAGACCTTCGCGAGCGAGTAGAAGAGCTGGAAGAGCACCGAAACGTCGCTCAAGTGCTGACTCATCTCGAGAGCCTTGCCGAGAAGCTCTTTGACCTTCTCGGAGTTGCCGCCCTTGAGGAAGCGGTGCACGTTCCCCTTGATCGTCAGCGCGCGCACGCGCAAGTCGAGAGCCTTGATGTCGTCCGCGATGATCTGCGCCTTCGACGCGAGCTTGAGCGCTTCGTCGTACGACTCTCGCTGGAACTTGACCTCGGCGAGGTCGAGAAGCGCGCTCGTCTCACGCATGCGATGTCCGAGCTTGCCGTACGATTCGCTCGCGAGCTTGAGGCTCTTCTCCGCGGCGTTCCAATCACGTCGGATCGCCGCGAGGTTGCCCTTCAGAAGCGTGCCGTCCGCCTCCTGCGAGCGAAGCTTGTACTCGGGCGCGAGAATCAGAACTTGCGTGCAGTAGCTCTCGGCTTGCTTGAGATCGCCGATCTCGTGATAGACGCGACCGAGACGAACGAATGCGTCGGAGAGACCGCCGGTCTCCTCGACATCGCGCTCTTTGAGTCGACGACTGTTCTCGACCTCGTGACGGAAGCAGCGAATCGCGAGCTCGTAACGACCGAGTCGCATGTAGAGATCGCCCAGCGTTCCGAGCGTCGGGTTGAGTCCGGCAAAGTCACCGATGCGCTGCTTGAGATGCAGGCTGCGGTGGAGATTCTCGAGCGTCTTGTGGTAGTCGCCGTCGCGGCGGTAGACGAGACCGAGCTGATCGTACGAACGCGAGAGCCCGGCGACGTCCTTTTCGCGCTGGCGCATCTCGAGCGCCTTGTAGAGGTACCGCGCGGCGCGGAAGTAGTTTCCACGCTCGAGGTAGACTCGACCGAGCTCGTCGAGAATGTCGACCGTCAGAGCGCTCTCGCCGAGGTCTTCGGCCGAGTCGAGCGCGCGCTGATAGTTGTCGACCGCGTGCGCGTAGTCACCCTTGCGATAGAACGCGCGGGCCGTGAGCTGGAAGAACCGCGCGATATCGCTCTCGGACTCGATCTTCTGCGCGATGGTCACGCCCTTGAGCCCGAAGTTGATCGCTCGCTTCCAATCCTGACGTGCGAGCCGCAATTTGATGATCGCTCGGTAGAGACGCGCGGCTTCGGCACAGGATTCGTCCGGAAGTAGCTGCGGCGCCTTTCCGAGCACCTTGTGAGCGCGCCCGGCGTCCTCGACACCTGCGATCTCGGCTTGGAGGAGCAGGATCTCGAGGCGCTCGAGAGGCTCGAGCGACGTCCCCGCCTCCCGGATGATCTTCTTACAGACGTCCTCCGCCTGGTCGTACTCGCGCAACGTCGCCGTGACGCGAGCGAGCGAGGTCATCACGCGGCGACGCGTCGCGGCCTGGCTCTCATCCTCAGCGAGAATCTCTGCGAGACGCTCGTAGAGTGCGCGAGCCTTGACGAAGGCGAAGCTCCGCTCGAACAACGCGCCCGCCGTCTCGCCGTACGACGCGCAAGACACAGGAGAATCGCCACGCGAGAGGTGGTAGTAGACCTCGAACGCGCGCTCTTCTCCGTTCCGACCATCGGCGGCGAGCTCCTTGCGGCACTCTTCGCCGATACGTTCGTGAAGTCGACTCTTCGTCTGCTCCGAGATCGTCTCCTCGACGACTTGCGTGTAGTCCCAGAGACGGAAGCGGAAGAGCGAGCTCTCCGAACGCTCGACGATGCCACGACCGACAAGCGCGACGAGCGCATCCCCGACGACCGGCTCCGAGTTGATGCGTCCCCGCAGAACACGCGTGATGAATCCTTCCTCGACGGGACGACGCGCGAGCGCGAGGACTTGCAGCACGGCGCACTCCGCACTGTCGTCCTCGACGAAATCGCGGATACGTCCACGGAGAATTCGGAGGCGCTTCGGCACATCGCCCCACGAGCCCGACGAGCCCGACGAGCCCGACGAGCCCGACGAGCCCGACGAGCCCGACGAATCCGACGAGCCCGGCGAATCCGGCGAATCCGGACCGAGGAAGCGCTCGAAGGTCTCGGCCGTCCACTCCGTCGCCTCTTGCTCGGAGAGATAGACCCCGCGGAAGAGCTCCTTCTGGAAGCTCGGAAATCCTTCGGACAAGGTCCAAAGCGCGTCGACCGCGCGCTCGGAGACCTCGAGCCCCGCGCCCGCGACCTCGACACCCTCGACCGAGAGCTGCACGAATCGGTCGGCTTCCCGACGCGAGAGCGGTCGAAGCTCCGCGTGAAACGCGAACGACTCCTGGCCGAGACTCTCGAGCCCTTGGGTCGCGCCACCGTGACGCTCCGCGCTCTCGGCGTCACTCGCGTCGTCAGCGCGGTAGTTTCCGAGGATCATCAATCGAGACGGACGAAGCGTGTCGCCACGCGGTTTCGAGCCCGCCGCATTTCCGCCCTGAGCCGCACTCGAGGGCGCTTCGTTGCCTTCGCCTGACTCCATGGAACCGGCGCCACCAGCCGAGCTCGTATAGAGCTCGCCTTCGGGCAGGGAGCCGCCGGTGCTCCGATCGGACAAGCCGCGCCAACCGAGCGCGAAATCGTCGAGCTCGGGCCCACCGGCCGTCGCGTCGGCGCGGCCCGTACCGGCCCCGTTCGCGTCGCGCTCGCTGAGCTCACCCAGCTCGAGGTTGCGCCCGATGTAACGCAGCAGCTCGACCGTCGCACGGTCGGCCCAGTGAAGATCGTGGACGAGGATCAGAAGCGGCTTTTGCGTCGCGACCTCGATCAGGAGCTGGGTGATCCCGTCGAAGATCCGCACGCGCTCCGCGTCGAGCCGATCGAGTCGAAGGGTCTGAGGCGGTGCCTCGGCCTCGACGCCGAACGCTTCGGGAATCAAGCGCTCGAGGGCGTAACGGTAGCGCTCGAGCAGCGCCGAACCGGTCCGGGAGTCGTTCGAGATGTCGAGATCGCTGAGAATCTGACGAATGGTGTGGAGGAAAGGCTTCAGCGGGATGCCCTCCGCCTCGTAATGGTGGATCTCGTAGACCGAGACCTCACGGGCGCGGGCACGCTCTCGCAGGTGGCGGAATATGCGGGTCTTTCCGATCCCGTCGGCGCCACGGCAGAGGAGGACCCGATGCGTCCCCGTAGAATCGTCCGCCGAGTCGCCCGAACGGGCGTCACCCGACGGCGAATCTGCTGTCGCTCCCTCGCCCTTTCCAGCGGCGTCACCCGAGCCCCATCGGAACTCCTCCATCGCGCGAACGGAGTCACTCGACAGGGGCGTGCCGAAGAAGACGCGCTCGAAGAACGCTTCGAGCGTAGCTTTTTCGTCGGTGCGGAACTGGAAGCTCGAAGGAAAGGGAAAGTGGTCCGGCGCCCCTTCCCTCGACTCCCCCGCTCTGGCGTGTTCGATGCTCAAATCGAAATCCCTCCAGGAGCTTTAAGCTCTTGGATTCTATTGTCTTAGAGGTGCTTGTCAACGAGATTACCGGGCGACCGACGGGGGCCCAGAACACGGCCGAAAACGCGAAACCGAGCCGCCGATACGCTTTCGTACGGCTGTTGGCGAGACGGTCGGGAGGGGGCCTCCTCCCGTCCCCGAGCGGCTCAGCGCTCGATCTCGGCCGCGCCGCGATCGTCCTCGTTGGCGTCCGACGGACAGAGCGAATCGAGCGTCCGGCCGGCGAGAGCCTCGGGGCCCGCGTCGTACAACCCGGTGACGATGCCACGGAACACGGGATCCGTGCCTTCCGCCGACGTGTCGGCGTTCGACATGCGTACGATGCCGCCTTCACCTGGACTTGCAAGCCCCAGCACCTCGGCGTCGGCCGGAAATTCCCCATCTCGAAGCTGCTCAACGACTTCACGAAGTGAAATCGTGCTCGGATGTCGGGCTGGAGCGAAGAGGCCGACGTCGTCAGCCGCCGTGATGAGGAAGCCCCGCTCCGCGAGGAAGCGCGCGACCTCGTCGACATCCTCGGCCTGAGCCCCGACCTCGTCCGCGATCTCGTACGTGACGGGAAGGCGCTCACCATCCCCGAAGGACTTCGCGATGCGCCAGAGGGTGAAGAGCCCGAGGAAGACGCGCGAGAATCGCCGCGAGTCGCCGTCGTAGCGCCGAACGCGCGAGAGGTGGTCGACGTTCTGGTGGACGTAGCTGAGCTCGCCGCCGAGCAGGATCACGATCCAAGTGATGTAGACCCACACGAGAAAGAGCGGAACCGAGGCGAGCGACTTGTAGAAGCTCGTCACCTCGCCGAGGCGGGCCAGGTAGAGCCCGAAGCCCCACTTCGAGACCTGCCAGAGCGCCGCGGCGGTGAATCCGCCGAGAGCAGCGCTCGTGATACGAACGTGCGTCGCCGGCAGAAAGACGAAGACGAGCGTGAACGCGAAGAAGCTGATCGTCGCAGGAGCGAGAAAGCGACGCAACGCGTCGAAGACCCAATTCTGCTGCAGCACGAGCCGCACGTGGGCGTCGATCGGTATCAGGAAATCCCCGACCCAGATCGAGGCGACGATCATGAACGGGCTCGTCGTCAGGATCACCCAGAACGCCGTCACCTTCTGGACCATCGATCGACGGCCGTGCACGTTCCAGATGCGATTGAACACGCGCTCGGCCGTGACGAAGATCCCGAGCGCGATGCCGAGCAGACCGATGATCGCCGTCAGATTGACGAGCCCGGCAGGACCGGCGCGAAAGACGTCCCAGGAGATCTTTTCGAGCCACTCGCGCGTCTGGTCCTGAAAGTCCGGAGCGGCCTCCGCAAAGACCTTGTCGACGACGAAATTGACCACCTGCGAGCTACCGCCGAGGATCTCGGCGAAGCCGAAGAAGAGAACGACAAGCGGAATGAGCGAGATGATCGATGCGAAGGTCAGACTCGCGGCGCGCTCGAATCCGTGGTTCCTGCGGAACTTCCCGACCGTCAGATAGACGAGCCGCCCGACCGTCACGAGGAATCCGGCGAGGCCACGGGGCCGCTCGGTATCACCCGAAAAGAGTAGGTGCTTTCCCCAATTCCAACGTGGCACGGGTCGTTACTCGCAGCGGGGTTCCGAAACGCTGAACAGCATCTCTATTTTCGGTTCCCACGGCGTTCTCCGCCTTACGGAAAGCCCCGAAACTGCCGACAAAAAAACTCCTCATCGTCCCTACTCGATGAGGAGGTGTTTGGGTCTGAAATAAACGAGGAA
>CAYZGY010000422.1:0-7117 GCA_964478085.1 uncultured Planctomycetia bacterium | reverse complement strand
GGCACGATGAATCTGGGCACGATGAATCTGGGCACGATGAATCTGGGCACGATGAATCTGGGCACGATGACTCTGCGCGCCGTCCTCGCCTCCCCGGATGGTTCGATGTGCCTGCGGACGGAGCTGTCCGGTCCGATCTCCGGACGGGAGGAGCTAGGCACGAAGGCCGCGCTCGAGCTGCTCGACCGTGGCGGTCGCGAGATCCTCGAAGGCCTGGAGCCCGGCGAAGCGTGAGCGCACGCTTGGACGGACGCATCGTCGTCGTCACGCGTGCTGCCGAACAAGCCGGTGAGCTTCTCGAAGCGCTCGAAGCCGAAGGCGCGAAGGCCCTGCACGCGCCCGTCCTGCGTTTCGCGCCGGTCGAAGGCGAGGATCTCGCCGAATGGCGAAGAGCGCTCGAGCGGCGTACGACGTACACGCACCTCGTCTTCACGAGCCGTGTCGCGGTGCGCGTCTTCGTCGAGCTTTCGGATTCCTCGTCAGTCCCTCTCGATTCCTGGATCGCGCACGCGACCGTGGCGACCGTCGGCGAGCGCACCGCGCGAGAAGCGCGTGAGCTCGGACTCCCCGTGTCGATCGTCGGCCCGGGCGCCGGCGGCATCGACCTCGCCGAGAAGCTCGTCGAAGGCGGCGTCGGACCGAGCATGCGCGTCCTGCTTCCGCAATCGGCGATCGCCCGTCCCGAGCTCGAGCAGCGACTGCAGGAAGCCGGCTCGGCCGTCGACGCCGTCGCGATCTACCGGACCGGCCCGAGTACGCAGGACGACATCGCACCGCTCCTGACCGCTGTCGAAAACGGAGACTCGATCGACGCGGTCCTCTTCGCGAGCCCGTCCGCGGTCCACGCCTTCCTCGAAATTACGGGAAACGTCGGCCGGACGCTGTTCGCCGACGCGAGAACTCACCTCGTCGCGATCGGACGCACGACGCGCGACGAGCTTGAGGCGCAGAACGGGTCGGCGATCCACACCGCGCAGACTCCGAGCGCACGCTCGCTCGTCGAAGCGACCATCGACGCGCTCGCATAAACGGGTGTCGTCCGCCGTCAGCTCGGCTCGAACGCGCAGATGCCGATTCTCTTTGCGGACACCGGGTCATTCACCGGGTAGACATCCTCGCGAGGCGTGATCAGATCGGTCTACGTCGGCGAGATGTTGGCTCGCTGCTCGGCGACGAAGGCGCTCACGTCCTCGATACCGAGGAACGCGTCCCCGCGAAAACCCTCGAGCATCGCGCCGCAGATGCCGAGCTGGATCGCACGTCGCTCGACCTTGTTGCCGGCCAGACCGTGATCGGGGTCCCACTGAAGACGTACGTCGGACCGTGTCGATGCACTTTTCCACTCGTGCTCATCGGCGTAGAGATCGCGCGAGGCACCGAAGGAGCTCGGCACGGCAGCCGCGAGCAGACCGACGAAGTAGTCACGCTTCATGCGCAGCGCGAGCACGCGCTCCTGCCCCTCCTCCGCCCGCCAAGCCCGAGTGGTACATCATCCAGAGGAAGTTGGGCTTGATCCACGTCATCCGGTTGTAGCTGAACGCTCCACCGAAGTGCTGGTGCTCGACGGAGAAGTCGCCGATCTCGGGACGATAGGCTTGGTAGACGACGATGCTCGACGATGCTCGACGATGCTCGACGATGCGCATGAATTGGATGCTGAGGACGATTCTGATGCCAAGGGTCGGTGGATGTCGAGATGACGTCACCACGCGGCGATACGCCGCGTGACTCGAGCTCCCGGTAGCAGATTCGGTGGACTTCGTCACGTCGTTCTTTTCGTTCCTGGACCGTGGTATCGGCCCAGAATGGTGATTCGCCACCGCGACTCGTGACTTTGCACGCCGAGCTCACGTAGTCGCTTCGGAATCGCCGGACGCGTCGGGATCTCCCGTCCCCGCGGGAAGCGGCGAGCCGCGCCGCCCGAGCGCCTTGCCGATCGCCGACTTGACCGGGGGACGCGTGTCGACCTCGTAGGCTTCTCGAAGACGCGCCGTGAACTCCTCGGGACCGCCGACGAGTCGCTCGCTCGCCCAGTTACGCACGCCGAAGCGTCGATGCGCGAGTCCCTCGATCAGGAGCGCGACGGGAACGTCTGCGTCGGGATCGACCTCGACGAGCGCCAGGAAAGCCGCGTGGCGCTTGCTCCGATCGTCGAGCTTCTCGATGAGCGCTCGAGCTGCCGACCCGGCCTTCTTGCCGACCCGCCGAATCGCGCGCACGGCCGCCTTCGAGACCTTGTCGTGACGGTCGTCGACAAGGTCGACGAGCTGCGACGTCGCCGACGCGGCTACCTCGCCCATCTTCCCGACCGCAGTCGCGGCCCAACGGCGCAGCTTCGGGTCCTCGGAACCGAAGAGCTCGAGGAGGGACGGAAGCGCAGCCTCGCCGAGGGCAGCGAGCTGATCGACCGTCGCACGACGCTGGTCGAGGTCGGAGGTGTCGAGCGCGGCGATCAGCGCAGCGACGTCATCGGTCGTTTCGGAAGTCGATTCGGGGCTTTCGCTCATGGCTGATTCTCGACGGACGGAGACGGGTTAGAATCCGCAGAAGATATTTCTCCGGCTCCCGCTCATCAACCTCCACCCCGATGAAAACGAGGCCCGAGACGGACAGGTCGCCTCGGGCCTCGCAGGATCGCCCGTTCTGAGGTTGTCGGGCAAAGTGGAATCAGGTCCTGGCCTGCAAACTTCCGGGCAGCCTTCGATGACGACGCACTCGGAGATCGGGCCGAGCACGTGCGCCGGCCCTCCGGTGAACATGTGGACGAGGGCGCCGATGCCGTCCGCGATATCGATCGCAGCGTCACCGTTCCAGTCGTAGAGACTGACGTTTCCGGTATCGATCGTCGAGCCGTCTCCGCA
Organism: uncultured Planctomycetia bacterium; assembly: GCA_964478085.1. Lineage (GTDB taxonomy): Bacteria > Planctomycetota > UBA8108 > UBA8108 > UBA8108 > CAYMLL01. The sequence goes on along the minus strand of CAYZGY010000422.1, from coordinate 4,256 downwards.
CGGAAGCACGGTCGATTTGCCGAGGAACAGATGCCCCAGGACCCAAATCGTGTCTGCGATATTCACGAGGCTGTCCTGATTGCAATCGAACGGCTTCTGCCCCCCGCCCTCGCCATCGCGACAGTCGTAGTCGCAGAAGCCGCGCAGCTCCGAGCCATCTTCCGTGACGCAGGCGACGACGATCGTGCCGGTGTCCGTCGGTAACCTCGAGCAGTCGATCGATGGGGGTCAGGAGGCTCGGACAGAAAGCCTGATTGCCCGACGCATCGACGGCGGTGAAGACGATCGGTCGTGGCGTCGTATCGACCAGCACCGACGGCAAGCTCGGTGAGACCGTTCCCCGCCTCGAGGAGCGGAATGAACGAGCCGACCGGCGCGCCCTCCTGCGCCTCGATAGTCAGGGTCAGGAGCTCGATGCCGACGCCGGGCGAAAGCTCGGCTCCTTCGACGAACGAGAACTTCTGAAGATCGTTCGGATCGACATCAGGACCCGGCCGGACCGCGACGATGTTCGCCTGCTGAATCGGGCGCCAGATGATCTGAATGCGCCCCGAATGGACGACGGCACCCGCGTCGAGCAGCACGGAAGCTCGGCTCGAGTCCGTTGACCGACCCGTTGAGCTCGTCGAGGTTCGCAGCGACGGGGCGCAGCGACGGGGCGCAGCGATTTCCGGAGGCTCGCGCCCGATGAAAACGCGACGAAACCGGCTTCGGCATCCGCGTTTTCGCTGCAGAGCGAGAGAAAGAGCGTCGCGGCCTGCTCGAGGTACTCGAGACTCGACTCGCAACACGTGCCCGGCTCGACACCCGAAAGGATGCCGCTAAGTTTTGACGTAGCGCATCCACGTGAGCGACAAAGCCAGAAAGAGCAGCGGCCCCCCGGCCGCGCCGATCGACGCGGGCATCACGCCTTCGGCCCCGAGCTCCTGCACGAACGCGACGACGACGAAGAACGCCGTCGAGACACAGGCGGCGATCACGGCGCCGAAGAATATGTTCTTCGTGCCGAAGTACATCAGCACCGGCAGACCGAGCAGCAGCAGGATCACGCTGTTGAGCGGATGAAAGAAGCGGGAGTAGTACTTGATCGTCCAGCCCTTGTCGTCGGACTCGAGTCGCTTGCGTTGCAAGTCGGCGAGCGTCATGTGAATGACCTGACCTTCGCGGATCTCGAGATCCTCGGGAATCATCGCCGTCTCGAAACGGCGCTCGACGAACGACTCGCTCAACCGGTCGGGTGCGCCCGACGCGTGCGCTTGCGGAATCGTCACGAGTCGAGAACGCTGGCTCCCCTCGAGCTTTTGGTACCGCTGCACCCAGCCGTCCTTGAGAAGCCAGTAGCCCGCTCCGAGCTCGGGCGTCACCCACTCCATCGAACGCGCGTGAATCACCTCGTCCGTGCCACGCCGTGGGTTCGTCGGCAGGACGAGAACACCGAGCGCGCGTTGCTCCGCGATCAGGTAACGCTGAATCGAGAGCAAGATCTCGCGTCCCGAGTCCGAGTACTTCTGATCATGAGTCTCGAGCTTCTCGCCGCGTTTTCCGGACAGCTCGCGAAAGACGTCGCGCGTCTTCGGAATCCAGACCTCTTGCACCGCGAACGTACCGACGGCGAGCACGCACGCCGCGATGATCATCGGCAGACAGACACGCCGAATGCTCCGGCCGTTCGCGAGCATCGGAACGAGCTCGTTCGAGCGTTGAAAGATCGTCAGCGTGAACAGCCCGGCCGTCAGGCAGACGATCGGCCCGAGGATCTGGCAGAAGACGATCGGCAAGTTGACGCCGTAGTAACGCACGAGGAGCGACACAAGCTCTCCCGCCGAGTTCGTCTGCTTGTTGAACTCGTCGAGGTTTTCGACGAGATCGAGCAAGACGAAGATCATCGCGAACGAGACGAGGCTCGCGACGTACACCACGACAAAACGTGAGAGGATGTACGAGTCGAGCGTGCTCAGCGGCCGACGAAGCCGCGCGAGGATTCTTGCGCCGACGCTCATTTCGCCATCCTCCTCTCGAGTCGAAAGAGAAGGAAGCCGCCCGCCCCGACGAGAATCATGTTGCCGAGCTGCATGACCAGCCACGCGGGCGCGCCGGACTGCCCGAGCATCTGACCGATCGTCGCCGAGCCGTAGTAGACCGCCGGAATCGTGCCGACCGAGACGAAGAAGGGCAGGAGCCGATTCTGTGAGTTGAGAAAGAGCGCGATCAATCCGGCGAGAAGGGGAAAGAGGAAGTACGCGAACATGCGCGCCCAGCGATCGTGATACTCGGTCCGCATACGCGCGAGCTGCCCCTGCCATTGCCCGCGCTGCTTGTCGGTGAGATCCGGGTTCTCGGCCTTCTCTTCGGTGCGCGCGATCGCCGCGAGAAGCTTCGGGCTCGACAGCTCCTTGCGCCCCGGATCTCGACGCTTGCTCCCGGCCGGATCGAACGGCACGTAGTAACGCCCGACCGACGCACGCTGGAGAAATGTGTGCGTTCCACCGGGGTGGAGCTCGTCGGTCCAGAAGAGGCTGAGCCCCTCGAGTTCGATGATGATCTGCTCACCGGAGCCTTCTTCGGCTTTCGGCGGGTCGGCTCGCAGGTCGATCTCCTCCGCCGGAAATCCGGTGGGCAACGGATCGCTCGCACGCTCCCCGCGGTCTCCGCCACCGGCGAGCATCTCCTGCTCGATCTCGCCCGGAAACAGAACGCGTCCGCGCTCGGCGTAGATGCAGAGTGGATACGCGATGGGATCGATCCCGCTGAGCTTCTCCGCTCCGAGGATGCCGTCATCGCCGTCCGTCCCGGTCCGCGGAGCGAGAAAGATGCCCTCGAGCTGCCGGCCGTCGTGCTCCTTGATCCAGAGGTTGACGTTGCCGAAGCGGAAATCGCGGTTGTAGCCCTTCCCGAGCGAGCGGAACTGCTGGATCAAGAGCGCACCGACGTTGCGCTTCTGATGCTTCATGTGCGGCACGAGGTACGCGTTGAGGAAGTACCCCGTGACGCAGAAGAACGATGCGATCACGATGACGGGCGCGAGAATCTGCTTGTGGGACATCCCGAAGCTCTTCTGCGCCATGATCTCGCGGTCGGCGATGAAGCGGCCGAAGACGAGCGCGGTAGCGAAGAGAAGCGCGAGCGGGATGCTGTCGTTGAGCATCGACAGCGCCGTGAACCACATCACGGGCAGGGCGAGCGGCAGATCGAGATCGAAGTTTCGCGCGACCGCTACCGCGACGAGCAGAGAGTAGCAGAGCTCGAGAACGAGCAGCACGAAGAGGGAAGTTTTGAGGATCTCGGTCCCGACATGACGAACCAGCCCCCAGGAGACCCCCTGGCGGAGCTTGCGTCGGACGGCGGGAGCGGCCTCGGTCGCCTGCATTGCTGGATTCTGTCCGCGACGTTGCGAATTGCAAGGGGGAAGGAAAGGGCCCCACAAGGGGCTGTGCCCGGGTCTCGGGCGCGACGCTACATGCACACTGAAGAGTCGCTCCCTCGCGGATTTGCCGATCATCCGTACGGGGACTCGTCGGGCTCTCCGCCCTTCGTCGTCGATCTCCGCCAGCGATTTCACGCGGATTGCACCCGGACAGACCACGAGAGGCTCGACTACCCTTGCGAGCCCGGGAAGGCTGCTCGTATAATCCGGAATTCCCCATTTTCTGCCGATATCACAGGAAACGAAGGCCTAGGACGAGATGTCCCGAGAGACTGCCGATCCGGTGCCAGACACGAATCCCACCACCGAGCGCCCCGTTCCCGACTGGTCGACGCTGTCGTTTGCGCTCACCGACACGGACGTGATGTACCGCGCCGTCGGTGACTCGCGCAACGACCCGGTCTGGGGAGAGGACGAGCACCTCCCCTTTGGCGACATCCAAGTATCTCCGGCGGCAGCGTTTATGTCGTATGGAGTCGGTGTCTTCGAAGGCCTCAAGGCGCAGAAGACGGAGGACGGCCGCATTCTGCTCTTCCGCCCCGATGCCAACGGTGAACGCCTTCAGAAGTCGGCCGAGCGGCTGATGATGCCGGCTTTCCCCGTCGATCGCTTCGTCGAGGCCTGTCACGAGATCGTCCGCCGCAATCGGCGCTTCGTCCCTCCGCTCGAGCACGGCTCGCTCTACCTTCGTCCGATGCAGCACGCGGTCGAGCCCTGTCTCGGCCTGCGTCCTTGCAACGTCTTCGCGGTCCACATCTTCGCAAGTCCCGTCGGGAGCTACTTCAAGGGCGCACCGCAGGCGGTCAAGCTGCGCGTCCTCGAGCAGGGACGC
>CAYZGY010000421.1:6647-7121 GCA_964478085.1 uncultured Planctomycetia bacterium | reverse complement strand
GGGGGGGGCAGATCCGGGGCAGATCATCATCGCGCGGCATCATCGCGCGGCATCATCGCGCGGTATCATCGCGGGACATCATCGCGCCGTATCATCGCGGGACGAGTGGCAAGAGCTCGCGGAAGATCTCGACGCCACGAGAGAACCTCTCGTAGCTCTCGAGAACCCTCGCGCGTTCTCCCTGATCGCCGTGAAGGTCGAGGGCCCAAGCCCCGCGGACGACCTCGGCCGCAGCGAGAGCGATGCGCCGCAACCTCGACTTGTCGTTCGAATCGGTCTCCGTGTTGAGCGCCTCTTCGAGGAGCAGCCCGATATCCTTGGCACGGAAGGCAGGAGCGTAGATCTTGTCGAACTCGGCACGGTGAATCCGCAGCTGCACCTCGACGTCGCTCTTGAGGATCTCGGCGAGCATCTCGGCCGCTGTCCCTGGCGTGATCGCTTCGGGCGTCTTCGTTTCGACCGCCGGGCTCTCTT
>CAYZGY010000421.1:0-6631 GCA_964478085.1 uncultured Planctomycetia bacterium | reverse complement strand
CTGAAACGCGAAATCGAAGCGCGTAGCCTCGCCGTCGAGATCGACCTCGAGGAAGCCGTAGAACGGAAACGTGATCCGGTCGAGATTCGCCGTCAAGAACGGCTCGTTCGGCCGCTCGGTGAAAGCGAGCGAATCCGTCCCGTCGATGAGCCCCTCCTCGGGGTGCATCCGTGAACGAAAGATCCGTGCGGTGAACTTCGACGGGTCGAGCTCGCGCGTGTAGTTGTCGTAGAAGTAGAGCTGCGCGAGACCCGGCTCCGCGACGACGAGCTCGATGTGGTGCCAGTTGTCGGGAGCCATTCGAAACATGCCGCCGTAGCGAGGATTGTGGTCCCCGTGAGGAAGCACGAGGCGTACGCGGATCCGACCGTGCTCGCACTTCGAGCACTTGCCCGGGCGAAACTCGAGCTCCTCGCTCGCGAATCCGAGCGCGCTCCCTTCGAGCAGGATCGAAGCGGGGGCGTCTTCCCCGTGGCTCGCGAAGTACTCCACGGGACAGACCCAAAGCTCCGCAAGCTTCGCCGTCTTGAGATCGCCGTCGCAGACGGGACAAGGCTCGCGCTCGTCGAGACGAACCTCGGGATGCTTCGGACACTGGAAGATATCGACCGTCGGCGCACGAACGAGCAGCTTCGAGCAAGTCCGACAGCGCCCCGACTGGACATCGACGGTCTCGAGGTGCTCGAGACAGACGAAGGCCCCCGTCTCCTCCTGCGGAACGAGGTCCATCTTGCAGTGCGGGCAGATCGACGAAGGATCCCCCGCGACGAGCGGTCCCTCGACGACGATGAGCGGATGATGCGGGCACGTGAACGGCCCCTTTCCGGGGGCGACCTCACGCTTCGGGGGCTCCGTCTCGGCACTCTCCGTTTTCGCCGGCTCCGATGCCGTCGATCCCGATTCTCCGGACTCTCCGCAAGCAACGAGAACGAACGCCCAAATCGAGGTATAACCGAAGGCGATCCAGAGTCTTCGCATCGGAGGTCTTTCGTGCGTCGCTTCCATCCTTTGTCGATCGTCGTCGCGTTTTTCTTCGTCAAGATTCTCGTCGTCACCGGGCACGGCGAGCTTGCCGCTCACGATATCATCACGTCGCGCTACGACTACTACAAAGACGTCCTGCCGATCTTCCGAGATCACTGCAGCTCGTGCCACCACTCGAGAGGACCGGCTCCTTTCGCTCTGACGGTCTACGAGGAGGCTCGCCCGCGTGCGGTCGCGATACGACAGGAGGTCCTCGCGGAACGCATGCCTCCGTGGCACGCCGCAGCGGGCGAGCACGAGCTCCGCGACGAGCACCACCTCTCGGCTCGCGAGATCGACATCGTGCTCGAATGGGCCGCCGGCGGCGCGCCCGAAGGGAAGCTCCCGGAGCCGGAGGTCGGTGGCGCGCTCACGGTCGCTGCTGCGAGCGACGAAAAGAAGAAACCTCTCCTCCTCGAGTTTCCTGCGATCACCCGGCGCGAGGCACACACGCCCCGCGACGCCGTCACGCTCGCGAACCTTCCATCGGGAGCTCCGCCCAATCTTCGCTCGTGGAGCTGGATTCAGCTGCGCGACCAGCCGCATCGTGCAGTCCGCGGTGTCGAGCTCTATCGACAGGGTCCTTCGGCGGCCAACTACCTCGGGAGTCGACTGAGCTCGGAAGACTCGCTACGCTACCCCGACGACACCGCGGCACGCGTGGGCCCGAAGGGACGGCTCGCCCTCGCCGTTCGTCTCGTACGGCCTTGGAACGCCGACAAAGGCGATCTCGTACTGCGACCGAGGGTCCGGCTATGGCTCGACGATGCGACGCCGGCGAACTGGATCGCCTCGGTGCCTGTGACGAACGACGAACGTCCCCCCGTTCCCGGTGCTCGCTATCTCGGCGCTCGCCCACTCGCGGCGTGGACGGCCTCGCACGATGGAAGTGCGATCCTCACGATCCGCGGTGAACCCGAACCGTGGCCGCGCGCGTACCTCTTCCGCGAGCCGATCGAGCCGAAGTCGCCGCTCGAGATCGGCGTTCCCTCCTCGTCGAGAGGCAAAGAGCTCGGCATCTGGCTCCGGTCGATTCCGGTGGAGCCCTGACTCAGTCTTCGGAGCCCTTCGCTGGAACGGCTGCACGTAACCGACGTCGCAAGAGGAGCGTCACGAAGAACGACAGAACGGCGAGACTCGTCGGGATGTACGGCGTCTCGAAGACCGACGTCGCGATCGCGAAGTAGCCCGCGCTCGTGAGGATCAGAACCCAGTTGAGAAAGTTGACCGCCGCGACGACGCGCCCCTTCTCCGTCTCGGGAGGCCAGAGCTGCACGAGCGTCTGGAGTGGCACGCCGTAGGCTCCACCGCCGAGTCCCAGGACGAAGAACACGACGCACGCCACGACGAACGACGCGTGAGCCCACGTGAGCGCGACGAGAGCGGAGATCATCGCCAGCATGCCGAGATCCGTCAGTCCGATCCTCACACGATCCTTCGAGAGCAGGCCGGCACCGAGCGCACCGAGCGCCATGCCCGCGGAGAGCCACACGAGCATCAGGCTCGTAAAGAAGTTGTCGAGCTCCATCAGCGTGCGACCGTAGCGATTGATGACGAGCTGTACCGCGGCACCGAGGAACCAGTAGTACGAGTTCGCGAGAACGACGCACTTGAAGTCGCGATCGCGGAACATCTCTCGAATCGTCGGAAAGAGATCTCCGACGGGCTTCTTCGCCACGGCGAGCTCGGGCTGCGCCGGCGGAAGCTTGCGAACCCCGAACGCGGTCCACGTCCCGAGGATCGCCAACGCGATGTAGACGATCTGCGGCTTGTAGAGCTGCTCGCCGAAAAGATCGCGCAGGATGCCCGCGGCTGCCATTCCGAGGATGATCGAGAGAAACGTCGTCATCAGGATGATCCCGTTGGCACGCGACAGGTGCTTCTCCGGGAGCATCTCGGGAAGAATCCCGTACTTCGCAGGACCGAAAAACGCGCTCTGCGTTCCCATGAGGAACACGGTCGCGAGAAGAACCGGCATGCTCTCGAACCAGAACGCGACGCCACCGAGAACCATGACGAGGATCTCGCCGAACTTCGCGAGGCGGATCACGTTCGTCTTCGAGAACCGATCAGCGACGTTCCCCGCGAAGCCGGAGAAGAGAACGAAGGGAAGCGCGAACAATCCGGCCGCCAGCGTGTCGTACCCGCCCGCTTCCACGCCTTTGCGGCTGTTGATGTCGACTGCAAGCAGCAGCACCAGCTGCTTGAACGCGTTGTCGTTGAACGCACCGAGAAACTGCGTCACGACCATCGAGACGAACGAGCGATCGTTCAGCTTTCCGTCTCTCATGCCGCTTCCTCTCGTGCCAGGAGCCCGCGAAGTCGCCACATACTCCACGCGCCGAACGCCGCGCCGGCCGCGAGCACGCAGAAGACGTACTCCCAGCCGATCGAATCGCGGACGGTCGGAATGAGCCGGATCGTCACTGACGTCAGGAGAAAACCGAGGCAGGTCTGAAGAGTCAGCGCCGTTCCGACGTAACGCGGGTCGGCGAGCTCGCTCACCGAGGCGCTGAATTGCGCGGAGTCGGCGACGACGGTCACTCCCCAGACGATGCAAACGACCGTCAAGAGAGCGGGCGATCCGAAACAGAAGCCGGCGACGACGCAACAAGTCCCCGAGATCAGCAGACAGCCCGCCGCCGTCTCGGCACGACCGACTCGATCGGCGATGACCCCCGCGACGACGCAGCCGATCGCCCCGGCGCCGATGACGGCGAAGGCCGCGTAGCGCGCCGCTGCGATGCCGAGGTCGGCCGCCGCGTAGCTCGCGATGAGAAGCGACGGCACCCAAGCCCACATCGCGTAGAGCTCCCACATGTGACCGAGGTAGCCGTAGTTCGCCAGTCGTGTCGGCTTGTGGGCGAGAACTCGCCACGCCGCGCGGATGTCGAACGGCGCCGAAGCGGCGAGATAGGGACCGGCGCGCAGCTTGCTCACGGCAATCACGCCACCGAAAGCCGCGAGGGACGACGTGCCGAGGAGGATCGATTTCCACGGCGGAAGTCCTCCCTCGTCGGCGAGCAGCCCGTTCAGGAGTTGCGGCAGCGCGGACCCGACCGTCAGAGCGCCAACGAGAATTCCGACGCCGAGCCCGCGATCCTCTCGGCACCAGCTCGCGATGAGCTTCATGCCCGGCGGGTAGACTCCCGCCAGAAAGAAACCCGTGACGAAACGCCAAAAGAACGCCGATTCGATACCGCTCGCGAAAACCGCGACGCCCGTGTTCGCGGCCCCGGCCAAGAACGTGCAGGACGCGACGAGCACTCGCCCCGAGACTCGGTCAGCGAAATTGAAGAGCGCGCTGACCAGCGCCCCGGCGACGAATCCGAGCTGCACGCTGATCGTCAGCCAAGCCCCGGCAGTGTCTGTGAGATTCCACTCTTCTCGAAGCTGCGGCAAGACGGCAGACGCCGAAAACCAGACGCTCATCGCGAGGAACTGCGAAACGGCGAGCAGCGCGATCTGCTGCCGTTTGCCCTCGAGATCGGCGGGTTTGGCTTCGTCGGACATCAGACCGAGAGGCTAACCGACAGATCACCGAGTGAAAAGCCCGACGCGCTCTCGGCCACAGTCCGTTGACACACACGCAGGCTTTTCGATGATGTGGGAATGCCCACACTACTCTCCCTCCTCGCCCATCCCGATGATGCCGAGATCCTCTGCGGCGGAACGATGCTCGCGCTCGCCGATCTCGGTTGGCGGATCCACACCGCGACGATGAGTCCCGGCGACTGCGGCTCCGCGACGCTCCCGCCCGACGAGATCGCCGCGATCCGTCGACAGGAGGGCGCCGAGGGAGCTGAACGCCTCAGTGGACGGCCCGACTCGTACGACTGCCTCGAAGAGCGAGACCTGAGGATCCACTACAGCGAAGAGACGACGCGCAAGGCGTGCTCGCTCTTTCGACGCGTACGGCCCGACGTCGTCATCGCGCACAGCCCGTCAGACTACATGCTCGATCACGAGGAATCGTCACGTATCGCGCGCGCCGCGTGCTTCAACGCGCCGATTCCGAGCGCCCCCGCGCTCCCCGACTGCAGCGCCGAACCGCTCGAGCACATTCCGACGCTCTACTACGCCGATCCCGCCGAAGGGCTGAGCCCTCTCGGAGAGACGATCGCACCGTCGATTCTCGTCGACGTCAGCGAACTCATCGATCGCAAGTGCCACGCGCTCGCGGCGCACGCGTCCCAGCGCGATTGGCTGCGCAAACAGCACGGCATCGACGAGTACATCGACGGAACGAAAGCCTGGTCCGCCGATCGGGGCCGGCTTGCAGGCGTCGCGTTCGGCGAGGGATTTCGGCAACACCTCGGTCACGCCTACCCCCGCGAGGACCTGCTCTCGAAGGAGCTCGGCTCGCGCGTCCATCGCGTCAGAAGAGGAAGATGACCCCATGCAGCTCGACCTGCTCTCGACGATCTCCGGATCGAACCTCGAAGGATTTTTTCCCGCCGGCTGGGATCTCGGCCGCATGGAGGAGCTCGCCTCCCGGCCGGCCGAACGGCTGACGGAGCGCGAGGATTTCTGGCACGCGGATTTCGAGCCCGTCGTCTGCGGCGACCTCTCCGAGTTCGAGGTCCTGATGGGCATCGAGATCGCCGCACAGATCATCGACGCCCGTGAGCGCGGTGAGGAGCTCGCGATCATCCTGCCCGTCGGGCCGATGGGCATGTACCGCTGGGCGGTGCATCTCCTCCAGCGTTGGAAAACCTCCTGCGATCACGTCTGGGGCTTCAACATGGACGAGTGGTCCGACGCCGAGGGCAACACTCTTCCGGCGGACGCCCCCGGCGCGTTTCAGGGCGCGATGGAGGATGCACTCTACGGTCCGCTCGCAGATCACACCGTCCCGACGGAGCAACGGTACTTCGCGACGAAGGAACGCCTTCCCGAGTTCGCCCCGAAGATCGCCGAGCTCAAGTCACGCGGCGCGAAGCTCCTCGTCGTCTACGGCATCGGTCGCGTCCTCCACATCGCGTTCTGGGAACCACAGTTCGCGGGCGAGTACGAGGACGAGGCCGCTTGGAAGGCCGACACTCACCGCATCGGCGCGAAGCTTCACCCGTTGACGATCGAGCAGAACGCGCTGACGAGCTTCAAGAGCCGTACGACTCTCGTGCCCGCGTTCGCCAACACGACCGGTCCGGGTCTCTTCCTTCAGGCCGACTACGCGATCGGCGGCGCGGACGGCATCTTCTCCCGCGGCATGCAGTGGCAGGGCTTCAGCCTCTGGTCGGCGCTCCACTACGGACCCGATCCGTGGGTTCCCGCGAGCTACATGCCGACCCTGCCCGGAAAGCTGTTCTGCCACCACGAGCTCGCCGGCCCGCTCGAGCCGAGCTGCAACTGAGAATTCACAGCCGAGAAACCAAACTCATGTCACTCAACCTCGCGACGCACGCCCACAACTCGGTTCGCTTCTTTCCCGACGAGATCGCGCTGATCCACGACGAGCGGCGTCTCACCTACCGCGAGTTCCAGCAGGCCTTTGTCGCTTTCGCGGCACACCTGCACGGACTCGGCGTCCAGCCCGGCGACCACGTCGCGCTCTACGCACCGAAACGTATGAGCTTCACCGACCCGGAATTAGGTATAATTCAAC
>CAYZGY010000420.1:2116-7121 GCA_964478085.1 uncultured Planctomycetia bacterium | reverse complement strand
TTCTTGCTGGTTGGGGTGAATGGATCGAGCTTGGCTCGATCGAGAGGGGGCTTCCGGAAAGCGGGCGTAACGAAGGCGATCTCCGCGCGACGCGTTCTTGCTGGTTGGGGTGAATGGATCGAGCTTGGCTCGATCGAGAGGGGGCTTCCGGAAAGCGGGCGTAACGAAGGCGATCTCCGCGCGACGCGTTCTTGCTGGTTGGGGTGAATGGATCGAGCTTGGCTCGATCGAGAGGGGGCTTCCCGAAAGCCCCCTAACAAAACGGGCAGATCTTGGAGAGAAACGACGGCGTCCCCTGCTTGACGATCCGGAACTCTCCCTGACCATACGCGACCTCGAGCGCGCGGTAGAGGAACCAGACGGGGTACTTCTCGCCCTTCCATCGGATCTGAACGTCGTAGGGCGCGTCGCCATTTCCGCGGACATCGACGACCGTACCGGTGCGCGTCGCGTATTCGACCTTGGCGCCGGCGATGAGCTCGAAGGGCTTCGTGGACTTCTCCTTGGCGGGCTCGGCGGCTTCGGCGGGAGTTTCGGAGTTGGCGGCGGGGGTGTCGGTCACCGTTCGTGTTCCTTTCTTCTTGGATCGAGCCGGATGTCGGCCGATGATCTCGGTTCCGTCCGAAGGCCCGAAAAGGCGCCTTCGGGGCTCGATATCGAGGCGCCATCCTACCCACGACGATCGGTTTTTCCAGTCACCAGCTGGTGGGATTCTCACGAGTGCCTGGTGCGAATTTCGAGCCCCCGAAGTACGTCTCTGTTAGCCGAAGGGACGGGCCCTGGCCGGGCCCTGGACAGGCCCTTGTTCGCAAAGCCCTGAAAGGACCGAGGATGCGCCCGCCATCTGGTACAATCGAGGTTTCCTACCCCGCCGCGGACTTGGCGATGCGCGGACCTACGGTCGGCCCCTCCCACCTCTCACAATCGAGTCGACGGAAGTTTACGATGCAGCAGCGTGTGGCGTTTTCGGTTGTTTGGTGTGTTGTCGCACTGGCTTTGAGCACCCCCCGCGTCCCGTTCGCACAGGACTCGGCAGCGTCTAAGAAGACGCCAACGACGGTAAAATCGACGCCAAAGACCACTCCGGCGCGAAACGTCCGAACGACGACAAGCCGTACATCGACACGCACGCCGTCCCGAACGACACCGGCCAAGTCGGGGTCGTCGACCGGTCTGCGGGATCGTAGCCGAACCGCCGCGCGCAGCTCTGCGACGGGCCGTTCGAATACGTCTCGTACGGCGAATCGTTCAGGCGCGTCGAAGAACTTCCGCCTCGATGACAAGAATACCGGTGTTGAGAAGAGCGCAACCGGAGCTGCGACGAAGAGTGGCGACGCGAAGAGCCGCGAGGGCAAGAAAGCTGCCAAGAAGGAGCCCGAGGGCTTCGTCGCCAAGGCGCTCACCTTCGTCAAAGAGAACTCGACCGTCCTGATCTCGACTCTCTCCGTCGGCCTCCTCGGAGTCCTCAGCTGGATGTTCCTCGCGGGCAAGCGCTCCAAGCGCAAGTCGGAAGAGTTCCTCGAGCCGCTCGACGACGAGCTCGAAGCCGCGCGTCCGGTCGACGACGGCGAGAAGAGATACTCGAGCACGCGCCTGCGTGCTTCGGACGTCAACGCACGCCTGGCGGGCAAGTCCGGCAGTGTCACATCGGAGACCGTCGAGACCGATCAGGAGTACGCCTTCGTCGTCGACGAGGACGAGCTCGGCCGTACCGAGATCGACTTGAACACGGGTCGCGCCTTCGCGAACGATCGGGAGATCCGCCAGCACATCGACGCACGCCGGTTCGACGCTGCTTACGACACCTACGTCGAGATCGTCCGCAACGATCACGAGGTCGAGTTCCACAAGGAGATCGAGTCGACACTCGGCGAGCACTTCATTCGCGCCAAGGAGCTCCAGAAGGCAGCTCAGGTGCTCGAGCATCAGGTCGCGACGCACGCACCCGAAGAGGTCGACCCCGAGACCTTCTTCAACCTCGGCTACATCCATTTCCAGACGAAGCAAATCGAGCGCTCGAAGAAGTTTTTCCAGCTCTTCGTGCAGCGCGACAAGCGACCCGAGTACGTGCAGCGCGCGCAGAAGATCCTCGAGAGCATGGGCGGCGGGGTTTCCCAGAACTGACATCTCGTCGGGACGTGCTTCAGGCGGTGATTCGGCGGTAGCCTATCGGACATGAGACCCTGTCCCGATTGCGGCAAACCCCTCGAGAACAACGCGGTCGAGTGCTTCGGCTGCGGGAAGGACGTGTCGGCCGTGTTCGGTTCCGGTCCGAGCGCGACGAAGGACGTCCAGGCAGAGCCGCCGCAGGCCGTCGAGATCCAGGACACGAGCTCGGAGAAGGAGACTGCCGGTTTATCTCGATTCAGCAGTCTTCGAACCGTTATCCTGCGCCGCGGTCTTCTTCGGTGGTGTGGACTACTATTTTGGCGGTTGGACGGGAGCTTGCCTCGGGGTGGCCGCTGCCGTCTTGCTCGGCGTGTTGGCGGAATCGTGAGGCTCGGGTCGATTACGGGTCCGTCGCTCGATACTCTCCGGGCGTCATGCCGACCTCGCGTCGGAACGCGACGCTGAGATACTCCGCGTGTCGAAAGCCCGCTTTGAGGGCGATGGCGGCGAGGGACCAGTCTGTCTCGCGAAGGAGCTGTTCGACCCGCTCGATGCGGACGCGCCAAATCTCCTGGGCGGGAGTTCGCCCGACGGCTTCGCGAAAGCGGCGCTCGAGAGACCTTCGCGACAAGGGGACGGCTCGGACGATGTCCTCGACTCCGATGCCATCGGTCGCGTGCATTCGGATGTAGCGTAGCGCTTGTCGGAGGTCCGCGTCCGCGACGGCGAAGACGTCTGACGACTCGCGAACGACGATCCTCTTTGTCGCGAACGCCGTTCGCTTTGCAGGCGCCGCTTCGCCCGCCATGAGTCGAGAGAGAAGATCGGCCGCTTCGTAGCCGATTCGATACGTGTCCGGCTCGACACTCGTCAGCGGCGGATCGCAGAGGTCGCACACGTCTCGTCGAGCGAGCCGTGGACGTCCACGACGGGCTTCCCCGTCTCGCGAAGGAAGCTCTCGAGCTCGCGGGTGTGGATGCGCGAGATGATGCCGTCCCCTTGCCAGTCGTGAAGCCAGGCCGGCGGACCCTCGTAGATCGCGCGCTCCTCGATCGCGATCGACCAAGGGCCGTGGACCCGAGAGTACGCCGCGATGCCGCGAAGCAGTCCCCGACCGTAAACTCGGGAAGATTCCACGATGAGGGCGACGGAGGGTCGAGGGCGCATAGGTTGGCGTGAATACTCCGATTCCGTCGATGGGGAGGCTTGCCAGGAACATCGACAGGAGCTCAGAACTGCGTAATATTCGGGAAAAGTGTGATATTCACCAGATAACAGGGAATTACGAAGTGGCGCAATTTTACAGTACGTCTGCGCCAAGTCTCCATGCGGCGCTCCGGAGTCGGCCCTGAACTTCGAGACGGAGACGAGAATCTCGAACGCAGTGGAGCCTCTCACATGGTTCGGTCGTACTTGCCCTTCTTGCTTTGGGTCGCGGTTGCTACGGGAGTTGCTCGGGCGGATCAACCGTCTGATCAACCGTCTGATCGACCGTCGGATCCTTCGGCGAAATCGTCGCTGCGCGCTCGCGGTGAGAAGGTGCTCGCCGAAAACTGTGCGTCCTGCCATGGAGAGAACAAGCAGGAGGAAGGTCACCATGCACGATCTACACGCCAACGTGCCCCACCTCCTCGGAATCGATCACGAGAAGCTGACGATCCGTTTCGGAGGTCGCGACATGCGTCTGACCGACGTGCACGGCGAGTTGATCCCCGAGCTCTGGGCGTAGAGCGTACGTGCTCGCAAGAGCTCCGTTCGGAGTTTTTTCTCGGCCTCGACCTGCTGGACTCTCTTGACCAAGTCGGCGAATCGTTCGATGGTGAGTTCCTATTAACCATGCGATTCTCACCAGAACGACTCAAGAAGCTCGTTTCGCGGATCCTCGTCCTCGCCGGTTGCGCCGACGAGGAGGCGAAGGCGATCGGCGACCATCTCGTCGAAGCGAATCTCGCGGGGCACGACTCTCACGGCGTGATCCGCTTGCCGATCTATCTCAAGTGGATGCGCGACGAGATCGTGTACGCGGGTCGCAACCTCGAGACCGTCGTCGATGCGGGCTCCATGGCGGTCGCCGATGCTCATCGCGGCTTCGGGCAATGGATCGGAAAGCAGGCGGTCGCGCTCGGCATCGAGAAGAGCCGCGAGCACGGTGTGGCGCTCATCGCGCTCCGTAACAGTGGCCATCTCGGGCGCATCGGCGCGTGGGCGGAAGAGGCGGCCGAAGCGGGACTGATCTCGCTCCACTTCGTCAACACGAGCGGCCTCGGTATGTTCGTCGTGCCGGCGGGCGGGCGTGACGCGCGACTGTCGATCAATCCGTTCTGCGCGGGTATCCCCGTCGAGGGCAGGTCACCGATCATCCTCGACGTCGCGCTCGCGGCGACGGCTGAAGGCAAGCTCAAGGTGGCGCGCAATCGAGGTGAGCGAGTCGCGGACGATACGATCCTCGACGCGAACGGCGATCCGACGAACGACCCGAACGACTTCTACGGATCGGAGGGCGATCGCCCCGTCGGCGCGATCTTGCCGATGGGGTCGGGCGCGGGCACGGCCGCACACAAAGGATCCGGTCTCGCGCTCATCGTCGAGATCCTCGCCGGCGCGCTTACGGGCGGCGGGTGCAGCGCCCAGGGGAAGACGCTGATGGAGCAGAACATGCTCTCGATCTACGTCGACCCCGCGAAGCTCGGCGATCCGGGACCCTTGTTCGAGGATATTCGACGATACGTCGACTTTGTGCGCACCTCTCGGCCCGTCGATCCGGAGGGAAGCGTGCTGCTCCCGGGAGAGATCGAGGATCAGCGCCGTCAAGTGCGACGTCGTGGGCTCGAGCTCGACGAGAAGACTTGGGGTCAGATCGCCAAGGCAGCTCGATCGATCGGCGTGTCGCAATACG
>CAYZGY010000420.1:0-2106 GCA_964478085.1 uncultured Planctomycetia bacterium | reverse complement strand
TCCTACGTGAACGTCAGCTTTGAGGCGGAGGAAGAGGCGGTCGCGATGATGGGAGAGGAGTCGGCGTGACGGTCGGCTCGGGTGTGCTGCGCTACGAGGCCGTTCCGGGGTGGCCGCAGGTTCCCGAGGACGCCCGGCTCGTCGAAGCCGTCGCGCTCGCGCTGAATTCGCGCGACGAGATCTTCGTCTTTGCGCGTGCCGACGTTCCCGTGCTCGTCTTCAACAGAGACGGTGACTTTCTTCGCGGATGGGAACGGGTCGACTTCGAGCGTCCTCACGGCATCTGGATCGCTCCGGACGACTCGGTCTACCTCGTCGATGACTTCGGTCATCGCGTCACCCACCACTCACCGGACGGCGAGCTCATTCGCACGATCGGTCCGAGCGGGGTACCGGCGCAGACGGGTGTCGTCGGTCTCGACTATCGCACGATTCGGCCCGGTGGCGGCCCGTTCAACATGCCGACCGACCTCGTGACGCTTTCGAACGGCGACATCGTCATCACGGACGGTTACGGCAACGCGCGCGTTCACCGATTCTCTCGCGAAGGAGAGCTATTGTGCTCTTGGGGCGAGCCCGGTAGCGGTGCGGGGCAGTTTTGCGTTCCGCACGGCATCGGAGTCGACGAGAACGACAACGTCTACGTCTGTGATCGCGAGAACAGTCGCATACAAGTGTTCTCCCAGGCGGGCAATCTCCTCGACGTTTGGACGGACGTCGCCCGCCCCACCGAGGCCTTCGTCGCGCGTGACGGCCTCGTCTACGTCTCGGAGCTCGGCTTTCGTGCCGGCGTCTTTCCATGGAACACACGAGACGTTGGAAAGACGGGCGGACGTGTCAGCGTGTTCGACCCAGAGGGAAACCTCCAAGCGCGATTCGGCGGAGGCGACGACCCATCATCTTCGGAAGACTTTTTCTCACCACACGACGTGCAGGTCGATTCTGATGGGAGCATCTACGTTGCAGAGGTGAAGGTCTCTGCGGCGAATCATCCCGACGACGACACGAGCAGGTTTCCGACCTTGAGGAAGTTCGCGCGAGCAGGCGCGTCATCGAGCGATGGACCCCCGCGAGTACGGCATGGATGATCATACGTGCAGACCATTCCAGGCTCTTCGCCCTCGTCGTTGCGGTCTTCGTCTGCGACGTCGGCGCTCGCCGACGAGTTCGACCTCAGCGGATTTCTGAAATGGTGGAGTCAGTTCGGATTTCAGGAACAGGCCGACGGGGTCCTCCAATTGATCAACTACGGATCGAAGGACGCCCCATGCGACCACCTGGAATCGACGAAACGAGAATACGGCGACGGTGGTGTGATCTGCGAGTACCTCCGGCGCACGAGAGTATCGTGGTGGGAAAATTATCCGAGGCTCGGGAGGGCCCTTCGAAGCTGCGACCTACGACGAGCTTCTCGCAGCCGCGCGATTTTGCCTTCGGCTGGTACGCGACCAACGACAACGGGCGCGAGTTCGGAATCTGATCGCCTCTTCGGCCGTCTACGGAATCCCGAGCACGCCCTCGTCCCCCGACGCACGGCTGCTCTCGTCGATCGCGCGCAGAAACTCGAGCACCTCGAGCGTCTCGCTGGTCGGCGCGCCGAAGCGCAGGTCGGCGCACCAGGTCTCGTGGCGAAGCAGCGAGCCTGCGAAGAGCGTCCAGTCGATCGCGCCGCGTCCGGGGCGGTAGCCGTCGATCGTGCCTTCCGGGCTCTTGCGTGATTCGCGGACCGAGACACCTTCGACGAGCTCGATCGGTGGACCGCTCGGGCCGACGTTCGCGGCTTCTCCGATCGTCGGGACGTCGACGAGCTCGCGCGGGAAGCGAGCCGTGTCGAGCCAAAGTGTGAGCGGCGCGCCGCGGAACTCCTCGAGGACGATGTCGATCTCTCCGAGCTGCGGAAACTCGGCGGGACGGTTCGTCGGCACGAGCGCGAGACGGACGTCGTATCGGTCGGCACGATCGAAGATGGCGGAGAGCGAGCTCAAGTACGAGTCGAGGCGCTTCTCGGTTTCGGCACGTCTCGCTTCGCGCGCGAGCGTCTCGGCCTCGCCGCCCGCGCCCCCGAGGCCCCAGACCGGCTAGACCAACCCCCCCCGCACACCCTAC
>CAYZGY010000419.1:0-7124 GCA_964478085.1 uncultured Planctomycetia bacterium | reverse complement strand
GGTCGAGCGCCTTGGCGAACTCACCCGACGTGAGGATGCCGACCGCCTGCTGGTTGAAACGATCGAGCGCGTTCATCATGCCGCTCGAGTCGATCGAGCTGCGTAGCCGATCGAACTCGCCGAGGAGCCGCAGGCGCGTGCCGAGTCGTCCGGTCGAGAGCTCTTCGCTGAGGACGAGCGACGTGCTGTGGTCGTTTCCGCGTGCCGCGAGCTCGCGTTTCATGCCTTCCTCGAGAGGACGAGGAAAGAGCTTCGAGATGTCCGGGCGAAACGGCTTGAACGCCGGGCCGAGGAAGCCGGGTCGTGCGCTGTTGCGAACGAGCGGACGGCCGAGCATGAGATCGACGAAGGTCGGCACGGCCTCCGAGCTCGATCCCCAGAGTTTCGAGAGGACGCATCCCATCGCCGGGCGACCGCCGATGCCGCGCAGCTCCTTCGCTTTGAAGCCGCTCTGGCACTGAAAGCCGTTGTGCTGACCGTCGGCACCGACGAGCGATCGAATGAACGCGAAGCGGTCTGCCATCGCCGCCGTCTTCGGCATCAGCTCGGTGACCTCGAGCCCGTCGACCTTCGTCGAGATCGGCCGGAAGGGGCCGCGGATCTCGCGGGGCGCGTCGCGCTTCGGATCGATCATGTCCATCTGCGGCGGGCCGCCGTCGAGATGGATGTTCACGACCGACTTCTGCGAGCTGCGCGTACCGATAAGGTCTTCGGCGCGGAGCAAGTTCGCCAGCGAGAGGGCACCGATCCCCGCGCTACCGACGGTGAGAAACCCGCGGCGCGAGACGGGGCGCGAGACGGGGCGCGAAACCGGGGGGGGCGTGCTGTCGCTGGCGAATGGCTTCATCGATCAGCCTTCTTTGCTATCGAACTCTCCGTCTTTCAATCGCTTACCGTAAGCCTTGTAGGCCTTCATCGCAATCGATCCGAAGATCAGCATCAACGGAATGTTGGCCCAGAGCATGACTCCGGTGCCGAGCCCGGTTAGCGCATCGAGGTCGGCGTCGTTCTCCAGGATTCCGGCCGTCGCTACGACGATCAGGGCGCAGTAGACGAGCTTATACGGGAGAATCGAGCGCTCGCCGAAGAGGTAGATCACGCCCTGTTCACCGTAGTAGCTCCACGAGATCATCGTCGAGATCGCGAAGAGCCACGACGCCAGGACGACGAGCCACTTGCCGAGGCCGGGAGTTTGGCGGTCGAACGCGTGTGCGGTGAGTGCAGCGCCACCGTAGTTCTTGTACACGCCTCCGTTGCGAAGCTTCGGCATCGATTCGCTTTCGAGATTTCCCCATTCGATGGAGCGCTCGCCGGCCTCGATGACGACTCGCCCGCTCAGTCGATGGAGGTCCGTGTCCGTGTCGGGGTTCTCCTTGCCCGTCGTCGCGACGACGAACACACTGTCACCGTTCTTCCAATCGTCGCCGGTGATCTCTTTGATCTTCTCGAGACGATCCGGGAGCGGCGTCGTTCCGAGCGTCCACGCTTTCGCGTCACCGTCAGTTTCGGCTTCCGTGAACGGCGGAAGCTGTTGCAGCTCGCCTTCGATGTCTCTGTTCCAGGCGCCAGTGCTCAGGATCACGAGCGCAGTCAGCGTGCAGACGACGATGGTGTCGATGAACGGCTCGAGACCGGCGACGACGCCCTCACGAACCGGTTCGTTGGTCTTCGCGGCACAGTGGGCGATGGGTGAAGATCCTTGCCCGGATTCACTCGAGAAGAGCGCACGTTTCATGCCCCAGAAAAGAGCATACGCGGACGTGCCTCCGAGAAAGGCACCGGTCGCTTCCGCGGGGTTGAACGCGGCACTGAAGATCAATCCGATCATGTCCGGAATCGCTCCGATGTTCATGATCAGGACGTAGAACGCGGCCAGGAGGTAGAGAAGGCACATGAACGGAACGAGCTTTCCGGCCACCGCTCCGATGCGCTTGATGCCTCCGAGGACGACGGCTGCCACGAGCGCAGCGAGGATGATTCCGGTGGCGACCTTGGGAATCTCGAACGACTCGTAGCTCGCTTCGGCGACGTTCCACGCCTGGAACATGTTGCCGCCGGTGACGGTCGAGATGAGAAGGGTGACGCAGAAGATTCCGCCGATCACGGTACCGAGCCCCGCTTTTCCGCGCTCGGCGAACGCTTTTTTGGCGACCCACATGGGACCACCGCGCGGGTTGTCGGGATCCGAGGTGTCGCGGTAGAGCATCGACAGCGTCACCTCGGTGGTCTTGAGCGCCATTCCCGCGAAGCCGATCATCCACATCCAGAAGACGGCACCTGGGCCGCCGAGCGCGATGGCGACGGCGACACCTCCGATGTTGCCGAGTCCGACCGTCGCGGACAGCGCGGCGCTGAGCGCTTGGAAGTGGCTGATCGCTCCGGGGTCGTCCTTCTCGTCGTACTTTCCGAGGGTGACCGCGGTGCCGTGCGCGAGTGCGCGGTACTGGCAGAAGCCGGTCCAGATCGTGAACAGGACTCCGACGAAGAGCACGAAGTAGAGCACCCAGTTGTGCCAGACAACCGAGTTGATCGCGCTAAGCAGATTATCGAACCATTCCATACCCGGGATCCTCTTCCCTCTTCGAAACCCTGAATGCGTCCACCAATCCCGGGCCGCGGGCCCGAGCGCTCCGCTGTTCTAGCAGCTTCAACGGGCTGCTACTAGGGTTTTATCTGAGCAGGAGTCAGCGACGTCGTCAATCGCCGATCGCCGGGCTTGAACGATCGTTCACGCGCAGGGCGGGAAGTCCTCGCAGTGGAGTCCGTCGTCGGTCGGGTCTTCGCCGCAGTCGGGGAAGGGGGCGGGGGGCGTCGGCCGCATCGAGGCAGCCGGGCTCCGAACCCTCGCGAAAGAGGTGCTCGAAGAGTCGCACCGCGTCGGTGAGCTGGACTCTACCATCGCCGTCGACGTCGCCGCGAAGAAAGGAGCTCTCCGCTACGATGGGTCCGCACGACAGTGCCGCGAGAGAGAAGAGTCCCGCCATCTTGAGCCTGATCATCGCCACGCCCTCCGGTCTGTCTCTGCTCTACGGACAGGGACTCTCGTCGCACTCCCAGCCGTCTCGCAAGCCGACTCCACAATCCGGAAACGGAGCGGGAATCGCGTCTCCACCCTGGAAGAGGAAGATGAGCGCGTAGACCGGATCCGAGAGATCGAGGCGGTCGTTGTCGTCGACATTGGCCGCGATCTCGCAGCAAAGCTCGTTCTTGCCGGCGAAGAGCGCCAGCAAGATCGTCATCGGATCCGTCAGGTCGAGCTGTCCGTTACAATTCGCGTCACCTCGCACGAAGGCGTGGACGGGGACGGGCTCGTCGGGATCGATTCCGGTCGCGATCACCTCGATCTCGCCGAGTGCCGGCGTGCTGGAGTGATTCAGAATCTCATCCCGGAAAAGGGTCGACTCGAGTTGGATCTCGATGCGTCGAAACGGAGTTCCCGCATCGAGAGGGATCGTCAATCCCTCGGCGGGAATCGTCGAGAAGTACTGCGCCGTCGGCGGTCCACCATCGATCGGGAAGACCTCGACACTCGACTTGGTCGGAAGCTCGGCGAAGGATTGGTGATTCCCGTTGTCCGCGATCGCCGGATAGATTCGCAGCTCGTCTCCGATCAGGGGCGCCTGCCAGACCATCGAGATCTTCGCGTCCTGATTTCCCCTTCCGACCCACTGGTGCTCGGTTCCGAAGTTCCGGTCGACCAGGCGCGCGGCTCGGGTGGACCGTTCGCCACTCAGCATGACGGAGGATACCTCGACGTCGGCCGCCGGCGCGACGTTGGTCCAGCGCACGCGTTCGGAGTCGGGAATCGACTGCTGAGAGTGACCGACGTGACAACCGACACAGCGGGCGGTCTCGCTACGGCGACCGAAGTTGTGTCCACCGACGTGAAAGACCTCGTCCCCTCGACCCGACCCGAGTCGTCGGGTCCCGGTGAAGCGCAAGACCTCGAAGAGGGGCACACCTGCCGGCAGCTCCGTCTGGACGCGACCGGACGGAGGAACAGGTTGCCACGAAATCAAGATCGGCACATCACCGAACTCATCGTTCTGGCGCTGCGGATTCATGTAAAACTCGAGGACCCAGTCGTCGCGAATCGGTGGCGCGTTCGCGATGCGCGAGCCGATCGCGGGATTCGCGAAGATGTTCTCGACGATGAAATTGAAGCTTCCACCTTTCTCGAACGCCTCGCTGATCGAGCGTGGAACGTCTTCGACGAGTCGATCCTCGAGTCGATCCTCGAGAATCGGCGGGAGCGAAACGGCAACGACCGGAACGGCTCCGAGCTCGTCGGCATCGGCGTTCGCCAGAACGAGCGTTGGCTCCGTGTCGCGCTGTTCCTGAACCCAGAGGTCGAACTGTGGTCGTTCCGTGTCGTTCTCGTCCGGGATCTCCGCAGCTGTGACGAGCATCCTTCCGTCAGGTAGCGAATGGACATCGTTGTAGAAGTACTTCGACTCGAGCTGAGCTCGCTCGAAATCGAGCCCCTGTGGTCCGCCGAGCGTCGTCGTCGGTGCCGGGCCTGGCTCGAAGAGACGAGTTCCGCTGAGGATCGGAGCGCCGTAAAACGGAGTCCCTCGCAAGCCGACCGCGAGAGAGTTTCCGTCGGGAAGGACACTCGGTCGGTAGGCGATCGTCGAGAGGCGCTCGAGCCGATCACTCGAGAAAGTCACGAGGCCGGAACCATCGGGGCGAATGCGTGCGAGGCTCCAAGTATTGACACCCGCGAAGGTGCTGCCGACAACGTCACCGACGCTTCCCGAAAACGTCTCCGTCTCCTGCCGGGGCGTGTTGCCAGGGCCCGGCGGGCTGTAGTACCCGGGTAGGGGACGTTGCGGGCGGCCTTGATCGAGATTGACTCCCGTGATCCACCAACGTGAGTACACGATCTCACCTGTCGTCGGGTCGACCGTTGGTGTGTCGGCCCCGAAACGCTCCGTCGTGATGCGATGGATATCCGTCCCGTCGGCGTTCATCACGTAGAGGTTCGTCGCGCGCCGGCGACCCTCGGGTGCCGAGCTCGGGTAGCGTGTCGAGACGAAGCAGATGCGTCCGTCGGGAAGGTAGCACGGATCGAGATCGTCGTGGCCGACCATCGTCGGAGCCGACTGGCCGTATCGCGAGAGGTCGATCTCGCGCTCGCCGCTCGTGATCTGGCGCAGTCCTTCTCCGTCGACGCCGATCTCGTAGATTCTCCAAGCGTCGTCTTCCGTCGAAAGGCCACTGAAGAGGATGCGCGTCGCATCGAAGGAGACGCATGGATCGCTGACGTCGACGGGCGTGTGCGTCGGGGCATCGGGCGCGTCCGCGTCGACCAGAGCGTGAAGAGCTCCGTCGGCGTCACGCAGCATCAGGCGTCCCGAGCGCGCGCGTACGGCGGGCGTCGCGTTGACGGGTTGGCGGATCCCCGAGTTCCCGAGTCCGATTCGTGACGTGAAGACCATCGGAGGGAGATCCCCCGGCTTTCCGTGCACGAATCCGTCGTCATCAGGCGCGACAGCTTGCCACGGAGCGGCTCGAACAGAATCCGAGGTCAGACAACTGCCCAGAAACAGACCGACCGCCACGAGTCCACGTAGGAGCACTCGATTCCGCACCATTCCAACCTCCTGTCCCAAGGGAGCCCTTGAGTCCGCTGCATCGATCAGGACGAGATCGACCCAGGGCTTGCTGCGGAGATTCTGCGAGATTCTTCGTTGTTTTCTACGGCACGCCAAGGACCGAGAAGATCTCGCGCGCGTGCTCGAGCGCCTTTTCGTTCCGACTGTCGAAGTAAATCGTGATGAACGAGTCGAATCCGATCGAGCTGCATTCGAGGCGCGCCTTACGCTCGTCGCCGTAGACGATCGCTTCGTGTGTCGCGGAACTCCAGAATCGGACCTGTAGATTCGAGGTGTTCACTTGCGCGAGCAGCTTCTTCCACTGAAGACCTGTCGCAAGATCTCCGACTTCCTCGACGGACCGCGCACGCGACAGGTCTTTCGGCGCCAGCGAGAGAGCCCGCTTGCGATCAGCGCACGCGCTCGTGCGGAACGGTGGGAAGAGATCGATCAGGATGCCTGCGTCCTCAGAGGCCATCGGACCGCTGAGAAATTGATTGATCAGATCGACGCAGTCGACGCTCGTTTCTCCGTCCCTCGATCGGTACGTGTGAATGGAGCGATCGGTGAGCGAGTACGTGTGCAGAATCCGAAGCTTGACGTTCTCGAGGAGAAACTCTCGAGAGCCTCCGTCGGGCTCACTTGTAGTGATCGACTCCAACTCGGGGCGCAGAGCGAGAATCGGGCTGTTCTCGACGTCGAGCTTCTCGAGGGCCTCTTTCCGCGCGCGGTGAATCGGGTAGAGCCACACGACCTACGCCGTGAGCGTGATGACGGCGAGGCCCCCGATGGCGAGCCCGAACCTCTTGCTCCTCAGCGAGCGAAGACTCACGCGGATTCGTCCCGATGGGAATGCTCGAGCTCGACCCCGAGTCCATCGACGACTCGATTCGCAAAGGCGTAGTACGAGGTCACTTCGCAGATCGCGAGGATGTCCTCGTCGCTGAAACCGTTGTCGCGCAGCGTGATGACGTCGTCTTGGCTCATCTCGCCCGGAGAGTTCGTCAACTTCACGGCGTACCGAAGCATCGCGACGCGCCGCTCGTCGAGACCGGCGTTCTGCCAGTCGGCCTCGATGCGATCGGCGAGCTCGTCGTCACGCAGCAGTCGACGCAGACCGCGTCGATGGTGCGTCACTCAGTAGTGACAGCCGTTCTCCTGGCTGACGACGAGGGCGATCATCTCGCGCTCGGCTTTCGGCAAGGTCCTCGTCGAGCGCATCACCGCTCCGTAGAGAGCGAGATGGCCGCGCAGGCCGTTCGGATGGAGCGAGTGGACCTGAACGATATTGTCCAGCTCACCGGTCTGCGGGTCGACCGACTGGCGATAGAGCTCGGCGAGGTCGCCGTCGGCGTCGTTCGGGTCGATGGTGCGAATCCAGGACATGGTCGTTCCTCAGGATCGGTCAGAGTCAGATCGATGGATCTTTGAGAAGGGAGAAAAGCTCACGTGCGCGTTCGACCGCCTTGCCGCCGCGATCCCCTCGTGGGTTCCGGACTCCCAAACATAGATGCGCGCGTCGTCCGA
>CAYZGY010000418.1:0-7131 GCA_964478085.1 uncultured Planctomycetia bacterium | reverse complement strand
CGACCTTCGCATCGCCGTTCGCGTCACCGCGGATCAACCCGACGCGCTCGGTCTCCTCGAAGATCTCGACGTCGACGTCGATCACGAGGTCCTCCGCGCTGTCCGGACTCGTCAGACGGATTTCCGCGTCGTAGCGCCCGGCCGGAAGGATGACGTCCTCGTAGGTGACGCCGAGGGTCTGAGGCGTCGTGGCTCGTGTTGATTCCGTCACTCCCGATGACACGGAACTTCGCCGCGTCGCTCGCGGGAAGATTGATCGAGTCGATCACGGTGTGGTTCTCGGTGACGTTCACCGCGACGGTCGACCAGCTATCCCCGTCACGACTGTAGAGAACGTCGAAGGAGAGGTCGTCCCCGTCGGGGACACTCGCCTCCCGAGTGACCGACACGCTGGAGTCACGCAGCGTTTCCCCGCCGTTCGGGAAGGTCACGAGGACACTGGGAGGGGTGAGCCCCGCGGCGACCGTGATACCGATTCCGTCCGGGCCGAGCACCTCGACCTCGGCCGTGCCTTCGACGAAGGGAACGAGCTCGATGATGCTCCCGGGATAGAGCTTTGTCGGGCGGCCGCCGGCGACGTTCGACGTGAAGACGTGAGGCGTGTTGTGCCCGCGCGACTCGCTGTGCACGTACATGCTGAACGCGACCTGCTCACCGTTCGGCGAGAAGTGGAAATTGATCGGGTTGACGCTATAGGCACCCGAATCCTGCGCGTAGAGCATCGTGACGTTTCCGTCGAAGTCAGCCGTAAAAAGTCCGGTGAACGTGTCGGAGACAACGAGGTTGGTCGCCTTGCGTTGGCGCTGCTGCGTCGCTACTAACGCGACATGAGTTCCGTCGGGAGACCAAGCCATCGCGGCTCGCTCGTGAAGCGGCGTCCGGAAAGACGCGACCTCGAACATGTCACCGTGATGCACGCCGTCCTTGAAGAAGAGAACCTCTGCGCCGTCCGGAGAGAGCGTCGCGCTGTTGAGCACCGTGCCTTCGCCGATCGCGAGAAGTCGAGTCGTCGTTCCGTCGCTCGAGTCGGCCGTCCAAAACTCGAAGCCGCCAGATCCGGGCGTCTCGTAGAAGAGGGTTTTCGAGTCGGGAAACCACTGCACGTGACGAGCAGCCTCGACGTCTCGGAAGACGTGAACCAAACTCGCATCACTCCGCTTGCGAACGACGATGCGGCGACTGGTCGGAGTGTCCTCGACGCGAGCGAAGAGCGTCCCGTCCGGAGAGACGACCGGAGAGAAGAAGTCGTGAGTCGTTCCAGAACCG
The DNA here is from genome assembly GCA_964478085.1 of uncultured Planctomycetia bacterium. GTDB lineage: Bacteria > Planctomycetota > UBA8108 > UBA8108 > UBA8108 > CAYMLL01. The sequence continues at coordinate 5,865 of CAYZGY010000418.1, read as the reverse complement.
ACGCGATCGTAGAGCCGTGTCGGGCTTCCGCCCGTCGCCGTGACGGAGCCGAGGAGCACGGCGAGGGAGAGGAGACGGAAGAGGCCCGTGGCCGGTTTCGAGCAGAGGATTCATCGTTCTGTCCTCCGAACGAAGGGCGGGGTTGTGACTCTGCCCGCACCGCGCGGAAGGGGAGGGAATCTCGATGCTCCTTTTCAGCGTTTTTCCGAGACCGACCTAAGATCTAATTCTGTGGGGACTTATCCGTCTCCTCGGAGACCTCGGACGGCAGTGCCGCGTCGTCGTCGATGTCCTCAGTCGGGAAGCCGAGGGCCTTTCGGAAGCCGCGCTTGACGTCCTCGGCGAGCAGGAGTGAGCACGGGATCAGGAACAGCGTGATCACCGTCGCGAAGAGGATTCCGGCGCCCAGCGAGACGGCCATCGGAATGAGGAATTGTGCCTGGATCGATCGATCGAGGAGCAACGGGACGAGGCCGGCGAAGGTCGTCAGCGACGTGAGGAGAATCGGACGGAAGCGTTTCGCGCCCGACTCGAGCACGGCCTGCCGCAGTGGCGTGCCAGAAGGCGTCCGGCGGTTTAGGTGATCGACGAGCACGAGCGAGTCGTTCACGACAACGCCCGAGAGCGCGAGTATGCCGAAGATCGAAAGATACGACGGCGTGATCCCGAGGAAGATGTGCCCGAGAAGCGCACCGATGATTCCAAACGGCACAGCCAGCAAGACGAAGACCGGCTGAAGGACCGACTTGAACGGGATCGCGAGAAGCGCGAAAAGCAGAAACAGCAGGACGGCGAAACCCGTCAGGGTTTTCGTCCGCGACTCCTCGTGCTCCGCGATGTAGCCCGTAAATTGGTACGAGAGATTCTCCCCTTCGTTGACCAGCTCTTGGATCTTCGGCTTGATCTCGTCGGCGATCGCGAGGAGGTCGACGTCCTCGTCGATCGGCATCGCACCGATGCGTATGACCTCGGCTCCATCGTTGCGCTCGATGGATGACGGCGCCTTGACGAAAGCGAGATCCGCGACGGACGACAGAGCCACCTCTGCGCCGATTGGCGTTCGAATCTTCAACCTCTCGAGCGTATGAAGCGACTCGCGCGCTTTGCGCGGCAATCGCACCATGACACGCACCTCGTCGGTCTCGCGAAGAATTCTCTGCGCCTCCTCACCGTAGAAGGCCTGGCGAATCTGCTGTGCGAGCGACGCCTGGGTCAGCCCCAGCTCGACGGCACGCGGCTCGAGCTTGAACTCGAGCTCGTCCTGACCGTAGTTGATCCTTGCCCAAGCGTGGCGAACACCGCTAAAACCGCGCAAGAGATCGGCGATCTGATCGGCGATCTCGTTCTTCCTCGGTGTCGTCTCTCCACGAAGCTCGAGCTCGAGCGGCTGGTTCTCCTCTTCCCGTTCGCGTCCGCGACTCTGCTCGCCCCGGATGTGGAACGACGTAGCCTCGGGAATTGGCCCGACGATCTCTGTCCAACGCTGAGCGATCACGCTGTTCCTGGGACCAGGCTCCGATCGCAAGCTCGGCGGCATGACCTCGACAGCGACGTAGCCGCGCGACTTGTCGAACCAGCGACCGATGTATCTCGACCCACTCACTTTGACGACGTTCCGAATGAGCGACTCGCCCGTGCCAGGGTCGACAAACTCCTTCTTGAGCTGTTCCGTCGCAGCGACGATGCGGTCGACGTACTGGTGAGTCCGCTCGATCGTCCCGTCGTTCGGAAGGTCGAGCGATGCCGAGATCTTCAGGCGATCGACGCTCGGAAAGGAGACGAATCCGACGCGTCCACCCTGGCAGTAGCCGGCCATGAGGAGCGCCATCGCGATGAAGATGCAGATCACGAGTCCGCGGTACTTGACCGCGACGTTGAGACACGGTTGATAGGCACGCACGACGAACCACTCGAGCCCATCGGCAAACTTGCGCTGAAAGCGTGCGACGGGCCCGAGCTTCCCCGTGCGCACCTTGATGTGCTTGAGGTGCGACGGCAGCACGAGCTTCGACTCGAGCAGCGAGAAGAGCAGCACCGGGGCGACGATCGGCGGAATCTGTCTCGCAAACTCGCCCCAGCGTCCCTCGAAGTAGAGGAGCGGAAGAAACGCCACGACAGTCGTGAGGATCCCGAAGGTAACGGGAACGGTCACCTCCTCCGTGCCGTGCACCGAAGCCTCGAGCGAGTTCATACCCGAGCGGATTTTCGTGTAGACGTTCTCGCCCGTGACGATCGCGTCGTCGACGACGAGCCCGAGCACGATGATGAAACCGAAGAGGCTCATCAAATTGGCGGTGACACCGAAGTACGGCATCAGGATGATGCCGCCCGCAAAGCTCACGGGAATTCCGATCACGACCCAGAACGCCAGCTGCGGCCTCAGGAAAAGGCCGAGAATGATCATCACGAGCAGGCAACCCTGGAGCAGCGAAGAAACGAGTGTGCTCAGGCGACCGCGAATCGAGATCGACTCGTCGTCGTAGACAAAGAACTCGATGCCGTCGGGAAAGCGAGTTCCCGAGGTCTCGATGTACTCTCGAACCTTGTCGGAGATCTGAATCGCGCTCTCCTTCCCGGTTCGCATCACCTCGATAAAGAGTGCGGGCTTGCCGTTGAACTCGAGGACGACCTCTCCTTCCTCGAAGCCGTCTTTGACCTCGGCGATCTCACCGATGGTCGTCTCCGCGCCATCGGCCGCGCGAACGGGAATCTTCTCGAACTGCTCCTTGTAGTACGCCTGACCTCGCGTACGAACGACCAACGTCCCGCTCTGGCTCTGAATCGAACCGGCGGGAAGGTCAATCGACGAACGACGGATCGCGTCGGCTATCTCGCGAAAGCCGAGATTGAACGCCTCGAGTCGTGCCTGGTCGGCTTCGATCGCGATCTCGTAAGGGCGATCGCCTTCGAGACTGGCTCGGCTGATGCCGTCGATCTCGACGAGATCCTGCTGAACGCGTTGGGCAACCCTTCGGAGCTCGTGCGCATCGAGTCGCCCCGTCACCGCGATCGTCAGAACTTCGTGCCAGTTCGTCGTGTCGGGTATGCGGATCCGCGGACGCTCGGTTTCGCTCGGAAAGGTCGAGATACCATCGACGCGGGCCTTGACGTCCTCCATGAGCACGCGCACGTCGTAACCGTCCTCGGCTTCGACCCACATGCGCCCGTGCCCTCGATATCCGTCAGCGTGCACCATCTTGATGCCGTTGACGCCCTCGAGAGCTTCCTCGATAGGAATGAGAATGCCCTTCTCGACGTCCTTCGCGGTTCCCCCGCGATACGACATCTCGATGTTGACCGAGTTCCATTGCTGCGAGGGGCGCACCTCGAGCGGAACCTCGAAAAGCACGGTGTACGCTCCCGCCAGGAGAATCGCGACCATCAAGAAGTTTGCCGCGATCGAGTTGTTCGCAAACCAGCGAATCATGAGCGTGCGTTAGCTCTTCGTTTTCGCTGAGGTTTTCTCCGTGCCCGCGGCATCGGCCTTCGCTGTCGCTTCCGACGCGACAGCTTCGGTCGATTCGGGCTCGGGCATCAGCTCGACCTTCGAGCCGTCGGGGGCGTAGACGACGTTCGTGACCGACAGCAGCGCGCCGTGGAAGATCTCCGGATCTCGCACGACCATGCGGTCTTCGTCGGACCAGATCGACGAGATCGTCAGACGCTTGAGCGTGAGCTCATCCTTATCGACAAGATAGATGCGATCGAGCTGCCTGACCGCGAGACGTGGCACGACCACGACGTCCTCGAGAATGCTGCCGGTGATCGAACCGAGGACGGGTTGACCGATCCGCAACGGAGCGAAGCTCTCCTTCGACTCACCGCCACTGTTACGGTGCCGACCGAAAGGATCAGGGATGCGGGCGATCGCGAAGAGCTCGAGCGAGCTCTGATCGAGAGCTCCTTCGGTACGAACGATTTGCCCCTTCCACACGACGCTGTTCTCCGGATTGAGCGCGTCGCGTAGCTCGACGTCGACAGGGCTGTCCTCCGATGTCTCGGGAAGATCGAGAAACTTCATGTCGCGTCCCGGAATCGGCAAGCGCACCTCGGCGTAGTCGACCGCGAAGATCTGCCCGAGTGGAGTCCCACCGCTGATCGATTGCCCGAGTCCGACGCTGCGTCGGCGGACACGCCCCGCGAACGGGGCACGAATCTTGGCGCGCAGCTGATCTCGCTTTGCCCGCGCGAGCTGAGCATTCGCCGCATCGACATTGGCCTGCGCTTCTGCGAGTTGCGGCTTGCGTAGGACGAGGTCGTTCGGCTCCTCAGTATAGCCCAGCTCCTCCCAATTGCGCCGAGCCTGATTCGCGCGCGTCTCCTCCTGCTTGAACGCTGCCGTCGCACGAGCCAGCTGCGCGTTGGCAGCGATCACCGCGACCTCGAAGTCGGCCGGGTCGAGCTCGAGCAGAACCTCGTCCTTCTCGAAGAAAGCGCCATCCTCGAAATTCGGCATTACCTTGACGATGCGACCCGAGACCTGCCCCGTGAGCGTCACCTCGTTGTGAGCGCGAACAATTCCGCGTGTACTGACTGTCGTTTGGAAATCCTCGACCGCGAGCTCGACCACGCGCGTCCTGATCACGCGGGGCTTCCCTCTCGGTTTCTTGCTCTGCTCGGGCTCCTGCGAGAGCATCGCGTAGCCCCCCCACCCGATCCCAAGGATCGCGAGGCCCAGCAGAGTCCGAAGCATCAAGGGGACGAAAGTTGTTCGCCGTGCGGCGAGCTCCATGAGATGATCCTGATCAGATTCCGTGAGGCAGCTCGTTTGTCAGTTGTCAGCCCGAGACAGGACGGCCGCCAGGGGGGCCGCGCCTAAAGCATCAGATCCCGGCTCTCCTCGCGGTCCTTCGAAATCTCCGCCCAAAGCGAGGTGAAGATCGATTCGATTCTGAAGTCGTCGATTCTGCAGCGAGATCATCGAGTTACGCGCGCTGAATGCGCGGCGCTGTGCCTCGAGCACGGAGAGAATCCCGACGATCCCCTCGGAGTAATCCCGGAGAGCTTGCCTCTCGGCGAGATCCGCCTGACGAAGCTCGACCTCGAGGAACTCCTGCTCCGCAGCGAGCGAGTGCTCGTTCGCGAGGGCCGACTCGACCTCCTGAAACGCGCGCAGCGCGATGGCGATGAACGAGGCGACCTGAATGTCGTTTTGAATCAAGGCGATCTCGGCCTGCGCCCGCAATCGTCCTCCCTCGAAGATCGGCTGCGATAGCGACGCCGCGACGCTCCATGCGAGCGACGCCGGATCCGAGACGAGCTCGGTCAGTCGGTTGCTCGCGGCCGAGCCTCCCGAATTGAGGCGAATCGAAGGCAAAAGGTTCTTCTTCGCGGCGTCGGCGCGATCGGCCGATGCGCGAAGATCGGCGGCCGCCGCGATGAGATCGGGACGACGCATCAAGAGCTCCGACGGCAGACCCGCCGGGATCTCGGCGGCGAGGTTCGGAAGCGCGTCGGGCGGCTCGATCTCGGCTCCGGGGTAACGACCGAGGAGCGTCTCGAGGGTTCGACGCGACTCGTCGTACGCGAACTGACGGAAGATGAGCGAACGCTCGGCCGATGCGACGTTGTTGCGACCGAACTGAACGTCGAGCGGACTCGCCGTCGGATCACCCGCGCGGTAGTTGCGCTCGGTGATGCGATAGTTGCGCTGAAAGAGATCACGCGTCTGCTCGGCGAGCTCGACCTGCTTCTTGGCGGCGAAGAGGTCGCACCAAGCCTTCGCGATGTTCGCCGCGAGAGAAAGGCGCGCGCCGCGATAATCGGCCTCGGTGGCCTCGAAGTCCTCGATCGTCGCCTGGTGAAGATTTCGCAAGCGCCCCCAGAGATCGACCTCCCAAGACAGATTGAGCGACACCGAGTAGC
>CAYZGY010000417.1:0-7164 GCA_964478085.1 uncultured Planctomycetia bacterium | reverse complement strand
CTCGACCGAGACACGCTTCGTCGAGCTCGCGCTACCGCACGAGACGAGCGAAGAGACCATCGCCAAAACCGCGGCATGAGTGAAGAACTTCGAGGGCATGATCGCCGGCTCCTTCCTACCTTCTTTCAAGATTTGCTGATTTCGCCAAGAGGAAGCCTCAGTATACAAAATCACGCAAGAGATACGAATCCACCCGTAGAAAAGTTCGGGGGGGCTTCCGTGACGGACAAGAATGATCAAGACCGACGGGACGACCAGGAAGAATTCGACGACGCCATCACCGAGCTGCGCGAGCACGTTCTGGATCTCGAACCCGAGTTTCGCCGCTTCGCCGAGTTCGTTTCCGCATAGGCTCCGAAGCAGATAGGCTATCGAGGTACCCGACACACCCCGACGAGGACTCCTCGATGCCACTGTCCCGATCGACTCTTCCGCTCGCCGCCGCGCTCACGTTGACGGTATTCGCCATCAGCACGGCGCAAGACGACAAGACTCCCGAGGACCTGCTTCACGATGCGCGCGAGGCCGAGATCCGCGCCCGAGAACTCGCTGTGCGCGCCGCCGACGCCTTCGACGCGCGCGGCTCGGCGCACTTCAAGGCCGGTCGATTCAAGGAGTCCGTCGCCGACTTCGACCAGGCCGTCGCGCTCGACGCACGTCGCAAGCCGTGGCATTGGCGTCGCGGCATCTCGTACTACTACACGAAGCAGTACGTCGAAGGGCAGCGCCAGTTCGAAGGCTATCAAACGGTCGACGACAGCGACGTCGAGAACGCCGCATGGCGCTACCTCTGCATGGCGCGGAAGTACGGAGTCGAGAAGGCTCAGAAGGAGATCCTCAGAGTCGGCAACGATCGACGCGTGCCGATGCGTCAGATCTACGATCTCTTCGCGGGAAAGATCGAGCCGGAGAAGGTTCTCGAGACGGCGAAGGCGGGCGACCCACCGCCTCCGCTACTCAACCGCCGCCTGTTCTACGCGCACCTCTACCTCGGTCTCTACTGGGAGGTGCAAAAGAAACCCGCGCTCGCGAAGAAGCACCTCGTCATCGCAGCCGACAAGCACAAGATCGGCCACTACATGTGGGACGTCGCCAAGGTACACGCAGATCTCTACCGCGAGGCGAAGTCCGAGAAGAAAGACGAGAAGAAAGACGAGAAGAAAGACGAGAAGAAAGACGAGAATGAGCCTCCCCGCAAGAGCGGGTCCGAAAACTGATCGTCTGACCTACGCGCCGATTATTCTGGTGCGGCCAGCGACTTGAGGAATACGAGCACGTCGCGACGCGCCTCCTTCTCGAGCGAAAAGAACGCAGCGCGCGTACGTGTCGCCTCTCCCGCGTGGAAGGCGATCGCCTGCTCGATCGTTCCTGCACGACCGTCGTGGAGATACGGCGCCGAGTCGCGCACGGAGATGCCGATCGGATCGCTCACCTCGAACGCCCCGAAGCGTCCGGCGCCCGAAAGCCCGCGACGCCACGAGAGGTAGCCGTCCTTCGTGCTCGAACGATGGAGGACGACGCTTCCCGCGGTCAAGAAGCCAGGGTGGACCTTCGCGAGCTTCTTGCGCTCGAGGCGAATCTTGCGGAGGCGACGCTCCTCCTTTGTTTCGGCGGTCTCCTTGTCGCCCTTCTTCGCGCCCTTTCCGACGAGCACGCGCGCGAGAACGGAGAACAAGTCGTTCGACTCGTCGACGTCCGTCGGCGAGCTCTTGAACGCGGTGATGATGTCGACGTTTTTCCCATTCGGGCCCGCACCACCGACGCCACCTTGCATGTGGCAAGCGACGCAAGACGTATCGTTGAACACGGGGCCGATGCCATCACCTCCGTGACTACGGGAGTCGTCCGCGACCCACTCGCGCAGAAAGAGCTCATTGCCGTCGATCTTCTTCGCGGCCTTCTTCTCAGTCGCAGCTGCTTCTTTGGGCGCGTCTTCTGCGCTCAGCTGAGCCACCGCTCCGAACACCACCAATACACCGACGATCTCGAAACACTGTCACGCCTTCGCGCCGATATCTCGCTGCAACGCTGCCTCCACGGTCTGGTTCTCAGAAAGAAACCTCGAAGCCTTCGATCAGAATCGAACCTTTACGCTCTTTCGCTCGCCCTCTCTCAACACCTCGAGCTTCAAGATGGAACCCGGCTCGAAGTGGTGCACTCGCGCGTAATTCTGAAACGCGAGGGACCCGAGCGCCAGCTTCCGCCCGTCGTATCCCACGATCACATCTCCGACTTTCAGGCCAGATCGGGCCACGGCAGGCTTGAAGAGACCTCGGACCTCTAAGCCCACGTCGTTCTCCGCGATCGAGAGTTTCGACTTTTCCTCGGCGGAGAGCTTGTGGACGTAAAGTCCGCTCTCGGGCGGAAATCCGGCCATCGAGACGCGCCAAGTAAAGTCGTGACGCTTCCAGCCTTTGGCGAGCTCGAGCTCGAGTGACTCGTTCTGTCCGTCTCGCGTGACGCGAAGATCGAGCCGGCCCTCGTCGGGCGCGTGGTGAAGCGCGAATTGGAAATCCGCGATCGAGAGCATCGCCTGGCCTCGCGCCCCATCGATGACGTCGCCCTTTCGAAGTCCGCCCTTCTCGGCCGGAGAGCCCGTCACGACGCTCGTCACGACGTTACCGACGTCCTTGTCCATCCCGATGCCGAGCACCTCGGGTGGCGGATACTTGAAGATCTTCTTCGGCCTTCGAAATCCGGGGGCGGAATCCTCGGCCATCTCCCGGTCGTGCATGCGCTCGTGAACGTTGTGGCAGTGGATGCAATTGTCCCGCCCCACTCGGCCGCTCCCGCGTCCACCTCGTCGTTTCGTCAGTATCTCCTCCGGAGTCCCGTAGCCCGGGTCCGGTCCACGCTTCGCCTCGAACAGCGCACGATTCGCGGGGAAGCCCTTGTAGACCTCGAGCACGCGCCCCATCGTCGCGACGAGCCCTTTCGCCGAGTTGTGAATCATCGGACCGACCGGCGACCGGCTGCCATAACGTGCGAGCACCGTGCCGTCGTGGTGAACGAAGAACGCGGCCCACGTCATGTCGAAGTCGAACTGGAATTGACGCAGGTCGACTCCGTTCATCTTGACGAGACGAACACAGACGAACTTCTCACTGAGCTCGCGAACCGCGGGGTCTTGACGAGCCACCTGCCCGTCGAATCCTTTGCAGTCGTGTCACGGCACGCAGCGGAAGACGACAAAGATCGGTTTTTTCTCGGCTGCCGCGCGGCGCTTCGCTTCGGGCCAATCGTCGTAGATCCAATGATCGGCGACACGAAAGTCTCGCAGAGAATCCCGCAGCAAGTCGCCCTGAGCGAGGGCGTTCGAAGACGTCGCTCCGAGCGCTACGAGCGCTACGAGAAACGCCATCAGCAGACCGAACACTGTACGCGAAACGAACATTCCGAGGCGTCTCCCAGCTAAAGATCGTCCGTCATCGCGGACATTTTCGCCATGGCGCCTCAGTGTACCCTATCGTTGCAAAAAAGCGGTGAGCGAGAACGCTCGAGAGTGCGTTTCGAGGTTCGAGATGACTGCCCGACATTTGCCCCGGAGCCGGTTACACTGGAGCCTCCTTCGCCCGAACGGATTGCCTTGGAGGATTCACGAATTGTCGTCACGCCGCCGCGAGCTTGCGCTCGCTCTCTGCTTCTCTTTTTGCCTCGCGTCTTTCGCGAGCTGTAAACCTGGCGTCGAGGGCTTGGAGTCGAGCGGAGAGAACTCTGACGAAAGCTCCGCGGACAAGATCGAGGTGCCGAAGCTGTCCGCCGACGCAACGGAGGACGAGGTCCACGAAGCGCTGCGCGCGCTCAATCCGCGCTACCGAGACGACGCACAGTTCCAAGTAAAGAGCGGCCAGATCGTCGCGCTCTCACTCGAGAAGACGCAGGTCAAAGACATCTCCTGCCTCCGGGGCTTGAAGCTCCTGATGCTCATTCTCTCGGATACATCGATCACCGACATCTCCGAGCTTGAAGGCATGCCGCTCGAGACTCTCGTGGCGCAGCGAGCGCCGATACGTGACCTCTCTCCGCTGAGCGGCGTGAAGACTCTTCAAGCCCTCGACCTGATGCAGACGAAGGTCGCCGATCTCGGCCCGCTTCGCGGATTGCCCCTCAAGGTGCTCTATCTCGGCGAGACGGAAGTTCGCGACCTTTCGCCACTCGAAGGCATGAAGCTCGAGCAGCTCTACCTCACCAAGACAAAGGTCAAGGCGATCGACGCCCTCCGCGGAATGCCACTCGACGAGCTCAACCTCGTCGAGACCTACGTCGACAACCTCGGCCCGCTCGCCGACAGCCCGATTCGAATGCTCTGGCTGACGTCGACGCAAATTCGCGATATCTCCCCGCTACGAAACTGCCCCCTTGAGAGCTTGACGCTCCATCGCACGCGCGTCAAAGATCTGTCCCCGCTCGCGCAAACGCGACTTCAACGCCTCCACGTCGGCGAGTCGTCTGTCACAGACCTCTCCCCGATCCGCGACCTGCCCCTGACGCGCCTGATCTTCACGCCGCGAAAGATCACCGACGGAATCGACATCGCTCGCGCGATGACGACGATCCGCGAGATCGGACCGGCCTTCGACGGACAGAACCGCGCACTCAACCCCGCAGCCTTCTGGCAGAAATACGATAATGGCGACTACGAATAACCGCTCCGTCTCGGTGTCTGTCGTCTCGCTCCTCCTCGGCTCGACCGTACTTCTACTCGCGCACACGAATGGCTTCGCCGAGGAAGAGTACACCCATCACACGTTTCGCCGCGTGACCCTCTCGGAGACCTTCTACTCGGAAGGCGCGAGCTTCGGCGACTTCAACCGAGACGGTCATCAGGACATCGTGTCGGGCCCGTACTGGTACGAAGGTCCGACGTTCGAGAAGAAGCACGAGTACTACACGCCGAAGGCGTACAACGTGAAGGGATACTCGGACAACTTCTTCGCGTTCACGTACGACTTCGACGGCGACGAGTGGCTCGACATCCTGATCTACGGTTTCCCGGGCAAGGACGCGTCGTGGTTCCGCAATCCTCAAGGCAAGTCGGGGCACTGGAAGCGCCATGTCATCTTCGACGTCGTCGACAACGAGTCGCCGTATTGGATCGACATCACCGGTGATGGGCGCCCCGAGATCGTCTGCGCGGCCGGAGGGCGCTTCGGCTACGCGAGCGCCGACTGGAGCGCGCCCCAGAAGAAGTGGATCTTCACCGCGATCTCGAAGCCGCTCGGGATTCACCGCTTCACGCACGGACTGGGCCTGGGCGACATCGACGGCGACGGACGTCTCGACGTGCTCTGGAAAGACGGTTGGTTCTCACAGCCCGCGAAGCTCGACGGCAAGACGCTCTGGAAGCACCACCCCTTCCGGTTCACGCCCGGTCGCGGCGGCGCGCAGATGCTGACCTACGACATCGACGGCGACGGCGACAATGACGTCGTCACCTCGCTCAACGCCCACGGCTTCGGGCTCGTGTGGTGGGAGAACCGTCGCAAAGACGGCCAGGTGACGTTCGTCGAGCACCCGATCATGGGCTCGATGCGCACGCAGAACTCGCCGAGCCCCTACGGTCCGCTCTTCTCCGGCCTCCACGCCTTCGATCTCGTCGACATGGACGGCGACGGCGTCAAAGACTTCGTCACGGGGACTCGCTGGTTCGCGCACGGTGGTGCGGACCCTGGCGACCACAACGCCGAGAACTACTGGTTCCGTCTCGTTCGCAAATCCGGCGGCAAGGTCGAGTTCGTCCCGCATCGCATCGATGACGGAAGTGGAGTCGGCACTCAAATCGTCACGGGTGACGTCGACAAGAATGGCCTGCCCGACGTCATCGTCGGGAACAAGAAGGGCACGTTCGTCCTACATCACGAGACACGAAAGATCAGCGAAGACGAGTGGCGCGTCGTGCGACCTCGCAGGATCGTCTCCGAGGGGCTCTCGCCGAAGGAGGCCGCGTTCGCGATGACCGCGCCGAAAGGCTTCCGCGTGCAGCTCGCAGCGGGCGAACCCGACGTCCACCAGCCCGTTCAGTTCGCGCTCGACGATCGGGGTCGACTCTGGGTCGTCGAAGGGCACACCTATCCCGCGCGGCTCCCGGAAGGCAAGGGCCAGGATCGCATCCTGATCTTCGAGGACACGAACGGTGACGGCACGCTCGATTCGCGGAAGGTTTTCATCGACGGGCTCAATCTCGTCAGTGGAATCGAGATCGGCTTCGGCGGCGTCTGGATCGGCGCAGCGCCGTACCTGATGTTCATCCCCGATCGCGACGGCGACGACAAGCCGGACGGCAAGCCCGAGATCCTTCTCGACGGTTGGGGATACCAGGACACGCACGAGACGCTCAACTCGTTCATCTGGGGACCCGACGGCTGGCTCTACGGCTGCCAAGGAGTCTTCACGCACTCGCGCGTCGGCAAGCCCGGCACGCCCGACGCCGAGCGCACGCCGCTCAACGCGTGCGTCTGGCGTTACCATCCGACGCGTCACGAATTCGAGGTATTCGCCTGGGGAACGAGCAACCCTTGGGGGCTCGACTTCAACGAGCACGGCCACGCTTTCATCACGGCGTGCGTCATTCCGCACCTCTACCACGTGATTCAGAACGCTCGCTACCAGCGACAAGCGGGGAGCGACTTCAATCCGAACATTTACGAGCAGATTCAGACCATCGCCGACCACCTCCACCACGCGGGCAAGCTCTGGACGGCGAGCCACAACAGCCTCGCCGACAAGCTCGGTGGCGGACATGCCCACTGTGGCGCGATGATCTACCTCGGCGACGCATTCCCGGACGAGTACCGCGGCCGCATCTACATGAACAACATCCACGGCAATCGCGTGAACGTCGACCATCTCGAGCGCTCGGGATCGGGCTACGTCGGACGTCATGGACTCGACTTCGTCGCCGCGAACGACCGCTGGTTCCGCGGAATCAACATGAAGTACGGCCCGGACGGATCGGTCTGGCTCATCGATTGGTACGACAAGCAGGCTTGCCACCACGGCCTGCGCGAAGCTTGGGATCGAACCAACGGACGCATCTATCGCATCTCGCACACCGAGCAGAAAGCGCTGGCGAGGCGAGTCGACGTCGGCAAGCTCGACACGAGCTCCCTCGTCGCGCTGCAGCTCCACGAGAACGACTGGTACGTGCGCGCGTCGCGACGCGCC
>CAYZGY010000416.1:0-7166 GCA_964478085.1 uncultured Planctomycetia bacterium | reverse complement strand
GAGCTACTCCCCGCGCGTCGACGCGCTCGACGCGAGCTCGGGAGCGACCCTGTGGGAGGTCGAGTGTCATGGAAACCTCGCAGGCGGAGCTCTCGCACGAAACGGCGAGGCTCTCGTCGTCGACTACGGGGGGAGTCTCATTCGCATCCGTGAGAAGGATACGCCGTGACGCACGTACCGTTCATCGAGCAAGAGATTCGTGAGCAGCCCGAGGTGATCGCGCGAGTTCTCGAGCATGCTCCCTCGAGACTCGCCGAGCTCTTCAGCCCGGGCTTCTCCTTCGGCGTTCACTTCGTCGGCTGCGGCGACATGTACTTTGCAGGAGAAGCAGTGAGCTGGTCACTGCGAGGCTTGCGCCTCGGCAAGACGCGAGCGTGGCGATCGATGTCGTTTCGCTGGCCCGGCCGGCGCGTCAATCCGCTCGAGCTCGTCGTCTGCGCGAGTGTTTCCGGGAGGACACTGCGGACCCTCGAAGCGGCGCGCACGGCGCAGATGCTCGAGTCGAAGGTCATTGCGATCACCGACAACCCGGGCTCGCCGATCGCGAGTGTCGCCGATCACGTGATCGAGCTGCGCACGAGCCCGCCCGAAGCGCTCGAGAAGGGTGAGTACGCCGGCTATCACCATCAGATCGCGCAGACGAAGACCTTCACCGCGGCCATGCTGGCCGAGCTGCTCCTCGGGCGCTGGGTCTTCGTTCGAGAGGAGTATCGAGGCGAGCTCGAGCCGCTCGACGGTCTTGCCGACTACGCGAGCCGAGTGATTCCGCAGCTGCTCGAGAACTCAGCAGCCATCGTGCCGCCGGCCTTCGAGGATCGCGAGAACGTCGTCGTCCTGGGGAGTGGACCGTACCGACCGATCGCCGAGTACGGCGCCGCGAAGTTTCTCGAATACGCGATCCCTGCGACGGCGAGTTGCCTCGAGGAGTTCAACCACCTCGAGATCTTCCTCGCGAACGAGAGCACGACCGTGATCGTGCTCGTGCCCGACGAGGAGGCGAAGACGCGAGCCGAGGAGCTTCTGAGCGTCTGGGAGAACGTCGGAGTGAGGTCGCTCGTCGTCGGGCCCGAGGGCGCGTATCCGGGCGAGCACTCGTCGTGTCTGCCGATCGAGGCGGCGTCGGGTGTCGAGACGCTCTTCGCGACGACCTTCGCGCTTCAGTCGATCGCTTATCGTGCGGCCGATGCGCTCGGTCGAGACGTCGATCAATGGCTCGGGGGAGTCCGCACGGACCTCCTCAACGAGACGAGCCGCCAGACGATTCGCGGGCGATCGCCTCGTTGAGAAGGCTGTGCAGGGGAGCTACTCGAATTTCACACGCAGGTTGTGAATCGACCAGAAGAGACCGTCGGTCTCGCCCGTCTGGACGATGCGCACGAAGCGTCCGCGCGTCGGCTGATCGAGCTTGAGACGCGTGATCGGTCGTTGCGGCTTCGACTTCGCGACCGGCTGTCCCCAGGTCTTGCCGTCGAAGGAGACGTAGACCTCGGAGCCGCGCGGGTAGTCGCCCGGCGAGCTGCGACAGTCGAGCATCACGCTCGTGATGAGCTTCTCGACGCCGAGGTCGACCTGGAACCACATGCCGGGCCTCATCGGCGTGCCCGTGGACCAGCGGCTCGACTGGTTTCCGTCGAGCGCGCGACGCCACTCGTTCGCGTTGTGCGAGGCGGTTCCGACGAGACTGTTGCGGACGAGGATGCCGCGGATCTCTCGTGCGATCGGCTTGACGGTCGCCGTGAGGGCCGCGTCCTTCTCGAGCTTCTCGAGGAAGGCGACGCTCTCCTTGCACGGGAACTGCGAGAAACGTGAGACGATCTTTCGTCGCTCGTCGTCCGTCTTCGCGAGGCCCATCGCCTCGTCGAGGAGCTTGGCCGTCTCGGCCGCGGGGCGGTTGGCCGGCATCGAGAGCTTTGTCGTGTAACCCGCGAGTGCCGCCGTGCGGATTTCGGGAGTGGCTGGGTCTTTTGCGAGCGCGAGGAGCGTCGCGAGCGGCTTCGCGTTGCGCCATGAGGTGAGGGCCCTTACAGCTGCGAGGGCGTCGGCTGCGTTCGAGCTCTTCGTGTCTTGAACGATCGCCTCGAGCGCCTCGTCCGTGCTGAAGATGGACAAGACCGAGTGGAACGCGGAGCGCTTCGCCGGGTCAAGCTTGGCGACGAGTGCGGAGACGTACTTGCTCGCTGCGTCGAAATCCTCTCCTTCGAAACGCTCGGCGATAGCTCGAGCTACGGCGACGAGGGCACTGGTCCTCTTGTCGCTCTTCTCGCTCGAGATGAAGACGCAGATGACCTGGAACTCGGTCCGACCGCCGACCTTGCCGAGTGCTTTCGCTGCTGCCGTGCGAACAGGCGCGTTCAGGTCTTTCAGGGACTTGAGGAGGAGGTCGTTCGCACCGCTCTCCCCGCGCGCCGCGAGGACCTCGATGATCTTCACACGCACGGGCGCTCCCTGGAACTTTCCGAGCGCCTGAAACGCTCGCACGACGCCCTTGCCCTGTAGTTGCGTCAAGCTCGTGAACGCGGCTCGACCGGTCTCGCTGTCCTCGACGGCCAGGTCCGAAAGCGGCTGGGCGCAGGTCGCGTCACCGAGCGATCCGAGCGCACGGACGGCAGCGAGTCGCGTCGCCGCATCTTCCGACTCGAGCAGTGGCAGAATCTTCGGACCTGCTGCACGGTTGCCACGCTCCAAGAGAGTGTCGATGAGTCGAGCCTGTCGGGCCGGGGTTGCCGTGAGGAGCGCACTCGTGATGGCGACGGTCGACTCGCGCCCCTTCGCGTGGCGCAGAAGCCTGCGGGCGCCGCCGCTGAGCGTCGCATCCGAGTGATCGAGGAGCTCGACGAGCGCCGGAACGGACCGCGGACCAAGGGCGCTGACGAGGCCGCGATATCCCGCGAGGCGCAAGAGGGGTGTGCGCTTCTCGTCCATCGCGAAGCTGCGGAAATGATCGGCTGCAGGACCGAACTTGCCTTCGTCGATGAGAGACTCGGCGCACGTGAGAATCGCGTCGTCGCGGGCGAGAGCGAAGTCCGGGTGGATCTCCGCCTTCGTCAGTCGCGAGATCGCCTCCTCGCCGCCGAGGAGGCGCAGCGCCTTGATCGCTGCGAGGGCGACCTTCGGGTCTTTCGCCGTGAGGAGATTCGCGATCGCCGGGACGACCGAACGGTCTCCGCGTCCACCGAGAGAGCCGATCACTCCGATGTGTTGATCACCGCCGCACGCGGCGAGTCCACGCAGCAGCGCGGCTGTCGCCTCCTTGGCCGGAAGACCTTGAAGCACCCAGCGAGCGTTGTGCGAGAGCTCCTTGTCCGTGAGCAGCTTCTCGAACGCAGGGACGCACGCGGCGGAGCCGATACGGCGCAGAACGCGGACGACGAACTGCTTGCCCGCGTACTTCGTCTCCGGAGCTGTGAGAATGGCGAGGAGCTCCTTCTCGATCTCCGCGAGCTTCTCGGTCGAGGCGCCACGGCAGTGTGCCTCGATCGCGGTGAGCGGGCTGCGGTCATCGCCGAAGTCGTAGCTGCGGACCTTCGCGTACGAGGGCGGCGGCACCCAGACGACGACCTTGTCGGCGGTCGGGAAGTCGGCGGGCACCTTCGCCGTGTGGACGACCTTACCCGTCGCGGCCCACTCCGTTCCGCGCTGGAGCGTGAACGCGAAGCCGACACACTTGAGCGCCGGGACGGCGTGGCCGAGAGTCGTGTGGAAGACGCCGCCTTTGCCGTACCGGACGACCAAGAGCAGCGGCAACTGGCGGCCCGTGCCGCCCGTGTTCTTCGCCGCGAACGCTGTCGCGAGGATCTTCAGGTTCTTGGCCGGTCCGCGCAGGTTGCTGTAGAGCTCGTCTCGCGCGTGCATCCACTCCGTCGGAAGTCCCTTCGTGATCGGGTGGGTCGTGTCGCGGTTGACGATCTGGAACGCGTGCTGACGACCGTGGCCGCCGCCGGCTCCCTTCGAGTTGTCCTGGTGGAACTTGCCGTCCTCCCAGTAGATCCACGGACCGTCCTTCTCGTTGCGACCTCCCCAGCCGCCGACACCGATCATCTCGTTGTACTCGGGCCACTTCGGGAAGGAGTTGTCGGCCGCGTGCACGGAGACGAAGCCGCCGCCGCCGCGGACGAAGTCGACGAAGGCCTTCTTCGTCTCGGAGGGCCAGTCGCCACCGTTGTAGTTCGAGACGACGACGTCGTACTTCGAGAAGTCGGGCTTGAACTCGGCGAGGTTGCCGGGTGTCGTCGCGACGCTGACCGCGAAGACGGGGACGCTCTCGAGGATGGCGTGGAGGACCGGGGTGGTCTCTCGCCAGTTGTGGTTGTTCTGTCCGTCGATGATCAGGACATCGATCTTCTCCGCCGCGTGTCCCTGCGCCAGGCCGAGAGTCAGGCCGAGCGTGATCGTGACGAGAACTGCGCACCAGGCGCGATGGATTCGTTGTGCTTTCATGTCTCTCGGTTCTTCCTCTCTTCGATCAGAGCGTCCACGGCTCTCGGTACGAACGACCGAGCAGCGCGCTCGCTCCGGGATCCCCGAGGATCTCTTCGGTCTCGGGGTTGAAGCGGATCTTGCGTCCCGTGAGCATCGCGATCTCGCCGAGAAGCCCGACACTGATCGAGCGGTGGCCGACCTCCGCGGGGCAGATCGTCTCCTTGCGGCTCTTGACGCAGTCGAGGAAGTTCTGCTTGTGATTGTTCGACTCGTAGAGTTTCGTCTCGTTCGGGCCGATGACCTCGTCGAGGATGCTCTGCGGATGCGCGCTCAGGCCGCCACGGCTGACGTGGATCCAGGCGCCGTTCTCGCCGTACCACTTGGCGCCCTGCTTGAACTTTCGATTGTCGGCGACCTCCATGCGGACGCCGTTCGCATACTCGCAGACGAAGTGGTACGAGTACGGCGCGCTGTAGAGGCCGTCGTCGGGATACTTGCCGCTCCCTTCGATCGAGACCGGGCCTGTGCGCTCGAGGCCGAGCCCCCAGTGCGCGATGTCGATGTGGTGGCCGGCCCAGTCGGTGAGCTGACCGCCCGAGTAGTCCATGATCCAGCGCCAGTGCCAGTGGACGCTGCCTCCGCCGAAGTCGGTGAAGGGGCGCCACGGGGCCGGGCCGAGCCACATGTTCCAGTCGAGGTTGTCGGGTGGCGTCTGCGCCTTCTTCCGATCGTGGCGTCCGCCGTAGGGGAGGCCGACCTCGGCGTACTTCACCTTTCCGATGCGGCCGTTGCGGACGAGCTCGCACGCGCGGCGGAACTTGCGATCCGATCGCTGCTGGCTTCCCGTCTGCCAGACGCGGCCGTAGCGCTCGCAAGCGTCGACCATCGCGCGACCTTCGCGAATCGAGCGCGCGAAAGGCTTCTGTCCGTGGATGTCGAGTCCCGCCTGGGCCGCCGCGATCGCGGGGAGCGCATGCCAGTGATCGGGCAGAGCGGTCATCACGGCGTCGAGGTCGCCGCGGTCGATGAGCTCGCGGTAGTCGACGTAGGCTGCGCAGTCGCGATTGCCGTAGCGACGATCGGTGAGATCCTTGGCACGGTTTCGGTGGTTTCGATCGACGTCGCAGACGCCGACGACTTGCACCTCGCTGCTGCCGAGAAACCCGTTGAGGTCTCCCGTTCCCATCGATCCCGTGCCGATCGCGCCCATGACGATGCGATTCGACGGAGCCGGCTTGTCGCCGAGACCGAGCGCCGAGGACGGCGCGATGAACGGGACGGTGAGCGCCGCGCTCGCGTTCTGTTTCGTGGTGTGTCGGGATCGCGCGTCGAGAATTGTGCTGGTCGGGGTGAATCGCTCGCGGTTCCTCCACGAGCGAGAGGGGGCTTCCCGAAAGCCCCCTGGGCCTAGTCGCCGGCGCCGATGCAGAAGAGATGACGGCTTCCGCGGACGAAGAGCTCCGAGCCGACTGCCGCCGGTGTCGCGTCGACAGGCTCACCGACCGAGTTCGTAGCGAGGATCTCGAACTTGTCCGCGTCCTTGATGACGACGGTCGTGCCGTCGCGGGCTGTCAGGTAGACGCCACCGTTCGCGGCGATCGGCGACGCGTAGACGTTGCTGAGTCCGGCGACGCGCTGCGTCTGATAGTGAGGCTTGCCGCTCTTCGCGTCGTAGCACGAGAGGATGCCGCTGCGACCCGCGTGGAAGTACAGGCGACCGTCCGAGAGGAGCGGCGAGGGAATATCGGGCGTGTGTCGATCGATGCTCCAGGCGACGCCCTTCGTGCCTTCGAGATCGCCCTTGTGCCCGAGGTGGAACGCGCCGAGGAACGCGCCGCGGAACCCGCTGCCGATGAACACCATGCCGTCGGCCGCGACGGGCGATGCGACAGGACGTCCTGTCTGGCCCGAGCAGCGCCAGATCTCCTTGCCTGTCTTGAAATCGTAGCCGCGTGCGAAGTTCTGTCCGCTCGCGATGATCTGCTTCTTGCCCTTGTGCTCGACGACGAGAGGGGTCGCCCAGCTCGTCGGCTCGTCGCGTTCGGTCTTCCAGATCGTCTTGCCGGTCTTCTTGTCGAGCGCTGCGATGTACGAGTCGCCTTCGTGATCCCAAGGAACGATGAGACGGTCGTCGTGCAGAGTCGGGGAGCTGCCCTCTCCGAAAGTGCCGCGAGTCGTCATCTTTCCGAGGTCGGTGCGCTTCCAGACCAGCTTGCCTTCGAGCGTGTACGCGAAGAGCCCGCGCGTCCCGAAGTGCGCGAAGACGAGCTTGCCGTCGGTGCAGGGCGAGGCCGACGCGTAGTCGTGATCACGGTGCGTGCCCTCGTGGGGAGTCGTCGTCGCGGCGACCTCGTCCCACTGCGTCTTGCCCGTCTTGCGATCGAGCGAGAGGAGGCGAAACTCGACTGGGCTCGTCGGGGCCCCTCCGCGTCCGCGTCCTCCGCGTCCGCGTCCACGACCACCGCGTCCTCCTCGATCGCGTCCACGTCGATCGCGTCCACCGCGTCCGCGTCGACCTCGCGGCTCGTCCTGAAACGTGGCTGCCTTCGTCGTCACTGCGGCTGCGATGAAGATCTGATCGCCCCAGATGATCGGAGTCGCGGAGCCTTTGCCCGGCAGTTCGACCTTCCAACGGATGCCGGAATCAGGACTCCACTCGAGCGGCGGCTTCGCCTTCGGAGCGACGCCGTTGCCGGTGGGGCCACGCCATTCGGCCCACTGCTTTTCGTCAGCGAGGGAGAGTGAGG
>CAYZGY010000415.1:0-7196 GCA_964478085.1 uncultured Planctomycetia bacterium | reverse complement strand
ACCACGTCAACCCCAGGAGCAAGAAGCGAAACAAGACCGACTTCATCGGCGGCTCGCTCGGAGAGACGATCGACTCGCACCTAGGGAAGCTCACGAAGCTCGAGCAGGCCTCGCTGCGCGTCCGCTCGGCTCGGGTGAAGCTCCCCCTTCAAGACTCGGCCCCCGGGGACCTCGATCGCGCCGTCGAGCTCCTCGAGAAAGTCGCCAAGAAGGAGAAGATCGACTTCTACGATCACGTTTGGGCCAAGAACCGCATCCTGATCGACAACTACCGCAACGGCTCGCCGACGGTGCCCGCCGAGAAGTACGCGTCGTGGGGACTCTCCCGCGCGTGGTCGAAGATCGGTGACGCGCTCCCGGTCGAGGTTCACGCGATCTGCCTCGGCCGCGACCTCGCGATCGTCTGTCTGCCAGGTGAGGTCTTCGTCGAGCTCGGCCTGCAGATTCAGCAAGGCTCGCCGTTCCGCACGACGATCGTCGTCGAGCTCGCGAACGCGGCGGAGACGCAGTACATTCCCACTCGAGGCGCCTACGCACAAGGTGGCTACGAGGTCACCAACACGACTCTGAAACCGGGTGGCGGCGAGATGCTCGTCGAGGCTGCCCTCGGCCTGCTCCGAGACATCGCGAGCAGCCAAGACTGACGAGGAACCGACATGCATCGCAGGCTCGTTCTCGCCGCGGCGTCTATCCTGATGCTCGCGATTCTGCTTCCGTCGATCGCCGAAGCCCGCAAGCCGAATGTCATCGTGCTCTACACCGACGACCAAGGCTCGGTCGACATGAACTGCTACGGCGCGAAGGACCTCTCGACGCCCCACATGGACTCGCTCGCGAAGCGCGGTGTCCGCTTCTCACAGTTCTACGCACCGGCTCCGGTGTGCTCGCCGTCGCGGGCCGGCCTCCTCACCGGGCGCTATCCCCTGCGTGCCGGCATGCCCGGAAACGCGGGATCGACCAAGGGTCGAGCAGGGCTCCGGCCGTCCGAGGTGACGATGGCCGAGACGTTTCGAGCCGCCGGCTACGCCACCGCTCACATCGGCAAGTGGCACCTCGGCTACACGCCCGAGACGATGCCGCGTGGCCAAGGCTTCGACTACTCGTTCGGTCACATGGGCGGCTGCATCGACAACTGGTCTCACTTCTTCTACTGGCAGGGTCCCAATCGACACGACCTTTGGCGACAGGGTGAAGAGGTCTTCGAAGACGGACGCTACTTCCCCGCGCTGATGGTCGAAGAGGCGAACGCGTTCATCGAGAAGAACCGCGAGAAGCCGTTCTTCATGTACTTCGCGATGAACGTGCCGCACTACCCCTACCAAGGACACGTCAAGTGGCTGAAGCACTACGAAGGTCTCAAGGAGGATCGCAAGCTCTACAACGCCTTCCTCTCGACGCTCGACGAGTACATCGGCGAGCTCATCGCGAAGGTCGACGAGCTCGGACTCCGCGACGACACGATCATCGTCTTCCAATCGGATCACGGCCACTCGCACGAGGAGCGCGCGCACCATGGAGGAGGCAGCGCGGGCCCGTACCGGGGCGCGAAGTTCTCTCTCTTCGAAGGCGGCATCCGAGTTCCTGCGATCATCTCCTGGCCCGGAACGCTCCCCGAGGGAAAGGTCGTCGACGAAGTCGGTCACGGATGTGATTGGCTCCCGACCTTAGCCGAGCTTGCCGGCGTGCCGCTCGTACGCAAGGACATCGACGGTCGCAGCCTCGCAGGACTCGTACGAGGAACGAGTCAGGAGAGCCCCCACGACGTGATTTATTGGACGATCGGGAACAGCTGGGCCGTCCGCCGAGGCCCGTGGAAGCTCCTCGGCAACCCACGAGATCCGAGCAAGAAGCCGATCGCACCGGCTGATCGGAAGCTCTTTCTCGTCAACCTCGAGCAAGACGTGAGCGAGCTGAAGAACCTCGCACCGAAGCACCCGGACGTCGTTCAGCGCTTGCGCAAGCTCCATCAAGATTGGAAGAAGAGTCTCGCGAAGTGACACGACCGTCCCCGCCGACGCACGCGATCTGTCGCGAGGTGCCTGCGAGCTATTCTGATTGCCTGCGTGAGTCGGGCGCGTCGATCGACGTCGAGAAGGCCCGCGAGCAGCACGCACGCTACGTCGAGGTGCTTCAGCGACTGGGTGTCTCGGTGACCGTCTTTCCCCCGCTCGACGATCTGCCCGATTCGGTCTTCGTCGAGGACGTCGCCGTGATCACGGGGCGCCACACGCTCTTGACGAACCCTGGCGCACCTTCGCGGCGTGGCGAGGTCGCGGCGATGCGAGAAGCCCTCACGACACATTTCACGATTCACGAAACGGACGACGGGGCATTCCTCGACGGTGGCGACGTGCTCCGCGTCGGCGACCGACTCTTTGTCGGCCTCTCGAATCGCACGAACGAGGCCGGCGCCGCAGCGCTCGAGCGAGTCGCCGGGCTCGACGATCTTCGAGTCGTGCCCGTCCGTGTTCGCCACGGCCTCCACCTGAAATCCGCGTGCACCGCGCTCGATGACCGAACGGTGATACAAAGAGCCGCTGCTTTCGACAGTGACGAGCTCGAACGTCACGAAGTCTGTGGCGTCGAAGCACCCGAGCCATCCGGCACGAATATCCTCGTCCTCGCAGACAGCGTACTCGTGCCCGCAAGCGCGCCGAGAACGGCCGAGCGGCTCTCCGATTCGGGCTGGAACGTGCTCACTCTCGACATCAGCGAGTTCCAGACGGGCGACGGAGCGCTCTCGTGCCTCTCGCTCCGCTGGCGAACGGAAGACGGCTGGGTCGTCTGAGCGATTCACCGCCCGACAGCGCCTCGACAATCTCGATCTCGCTGTCGCTCTCCTGACCCCGTCGTGTTCGGAGCGTCGTGAGACGGAGAGCGCCGCTGCCTCCGTCGAGGCGTCAGCCGAGAAAACGAAGGACCCGGGCCTCCAAAGCGCGCTCCGGCAGCTTCCGCCTTACGACCCGACGAAGAAGAAGGACGTTAGCCAGCCCGTTGAAAAAGTCGATTCGGCGTCCAAGCGGCCGATTCGCCGAGATCCTCCGCGGCCGCTACTGGGGACGCCAGACGAATCTCGAGGCTCTGCTCGCGCGAGCCACGGGCCTTGCGGCCTCGCCAGACGCTCACCGAGACGCGAACGATCTCGTCGAGATAATGCGACGAGCCGCCCCACTCCTTCGAGAACGCCGGCGATCTCCGAGGCAAAGATCGCCAGTCCTCGAGAAAATCCGCGACGAGCACTACCAGCGTCGCTGTCGCGAGGAGCGAGACGTCACTCCTGGAGGCTCTCCTGAATCTGCGGTGCGTTGAGCTTCTTCCACGCCTCGATGGTTCGCTTGAGGATCTCGCGTCGATTGCCGCGAATCCCGTAGCCTTGGAATCCGATCGGCCCACGGTACCCGGCCTTCGCGAGCGCACGAAGGACACGACGATTGTCGAAGGTTCCCGCATCGAGCGGCTGAATCAACGCGCCCCAGCCCTTGCCATCCGAGTCGGCCCCGTTGATCGTCACGACCGTGAGATGAGAGGCTGCGTCAGCGATCGCCACCTCGAGCCGCTCCGCCTTGTCGACACGAAGAAAGTGACAGAGGTTGAACGTCGCGCCGACGACGTCTCGGTCGACCTTCTTCGCGACCCGAACGGCGTCCTCGACGCGCTCGATCCAGCAACCCGTGTGCGGGTAGAGCGCGATCTTGACCTTCGCTTTCGCGGCCTCCTCGGCGAGCTCGCGCAGCTTGGCGACGGCCGCTTCGTCGCCGTCGGGCGATGAGTGCTTCTGCTTGCGGCTCGTCACGGTGAGCCAAAGGAAGGCGCCGGAGCCGGCGAGATCACGAATCGCCTGCTTCTGCTTCTCCATCGACTCATCCTCGAGCCCGAGCCCCATGTAGACCGTGTAGAGCTCGAGACCGTGCTTCTCGCAAGCCGCGCGAGCCTCGGCGATCCGGGACGGACGCCAACCGAATCCCGAGTAGCCGATCGACTCGAGGTACGCGGCGATCTTCTCGGGATCGCCGTTCCCGACGGCCGTGTCCATCGCGAAGAAGGCCGGGACGGCTGCGGTCTTGACGACATCGACGATGCGATCGACCTCCGTTCGAAGCTCCTGACGCGTGCCATCGGGCCATCGAACCTCGACGGCCACCGGCTTCTCGTGCGCGCCGAGGCCGAAGTGAACGGCGAGATCGTTCTGGTTGCCCTCACCCGTCGCGCCTTCGACTTGCCGCGTCAGAGTCCAGCCGCCGACACGCACACGCACCTGAGCGCCGATCGCGAATGCGTTGACGCCTTTGCCTCGAAGCCGCAGCTTGAGCCAGTGATTTCCGTTTCCAGGATTCTGAAAGAGCGCGCCACCGGCCGAGAGATCTAGATCGCCGTCGTTGTCGTAGTCGACCCAGGTCGCCTGGTAGGAGTTGCGCCGCGCGATCTTCGTCGCGCCGGTGACATCCGCCATCGTCCACTTGCCGATCGGCGATTTCTCCGCTGGAAGATCCGCTGCGGGACTCTCCGAGAGCTTCGCCGAGACGTTGCGATAGAGCACGCTGTGGTCACCGCCGTAGACGGTCGAGTGGTAGAGGTCCAGGAAGCCGTCGTTGTCGAAGTCGCCGAGGGTCGGTGACGCGTACGACTCCTGCCAACGGATGATCTCGCCAGGCTGCTCGACGAATCGAAAGCCCTTCTCGGTCTTCGTGTTTCGGTAGATCTTGCAGCGATCCTGGTAGGCCGGCGGATGGCTGAAGTTGCCGACGAAGAGATCGATGTGACCGTCGTTGTCGAAGTCGCCGAACGACGAGCCGATCGTGTGCCCCCAAGCGCCGAGACCACCGTCGCCGTCGACCTTGCCCGCCTCGACCGCGACGTTCGTGAACTGAAAGTTGCCGTCGTTGCGCCAGAGCCAGTTGGGCTGCAGTCGGTAGTTCGAGACGTAGACGTCGAGGTCGCCGTCCTCGTCCCAGTCAGCACAAGTGATCCCCCGAGCGCGGTAGATCCGCGGCGTCTGCCAAACTTGCGTGAACGACTTGCCGCCGTTGTTCTTGAAGATCACATCGTGCCACTCTTGGGACGGCTTCCAGACCTCGTAGCCGCCGATGTAGAGATCGAGAAATCCGTCCCCGTCGAAATCGCCCCAACACGCACCGCGGCAAACACCGATCGGACGCTTCGCGAGAATCGCGCTCGCATCGTGAAAGCCCTTCTCGCCGTCGTTACGGACGAGCTTCCCCGACGCGTGCAGGTAGAGATCGAGATCCCCGTCGTTGTCGTAGTCGCCCCAGATTCCCGCGCCGCCGAACGGCCCCTCGACCTTCGTGAACTTCTTGCCGCCTTCGTTGCGCCAGAGCGAGCCGGCGTAGACGTCGGAGAACCCGTCGCCGTCGAAGTCGCCCCAGGCGGCGCGGTCACCGCCGAGCGCCTCGAGCGCGACGGCCTTCGTGACGTCGACGAAGGGCTTGGGGTCTTCCGCGAGAACGTTGGAAAGAGCGAGTGCCGCGAACAGAAACGAGATGAGCGCTGTGTCGAGTCGCATGGATCCCCTCCGAGTGCATGGAACAATTCGCGCTTCCCAGGCTATTCGAGCTCACGGAGAAAAGGAAGGCCCACGCGGCTTGCCAACCTCGATCAGACTCAGAAGACGATGGCCTCCCGACACGAGGAAGAGCGGCCTTCGCGTACGTCAACGCGTTCACGGCGCACGTCAACGTCGGGTTCTTCCATGGCGCCGCGCTTTCCGACCCGAGTGGTTTCCTCGAAGGCACGGGGAAATTCATGCGACACGTGAAGCTCCGGCCCGGGGTCGAAGTCGACGCCGCGGCGTTGTCGGAGCTGATCGAGATCGCGCACGCCGATATCCGAAAGCGGCTTCGATCCGCAGGACGATCGCCTTGCCGAACGAATGGGAATCCATCGGGCCGCTCGAAAGCGAAGACGGAGAGATTCGCTCCAAGCTGAACCTCGAAGTCCGCTTCCCCGAGCCTGAGTTCCGGCTGAAGCAGCTCGTGATACTTGCGGTGCTGGTCGGCGTGTTCTTCGTGTTCTGCCGAGATCGTGACGCGTTCTTGACGATGTTCGTCGGAGGCCAAATCGTCGGAGCGATTTCGACCTCGGCGGTCGGGCTGGTCAATTACTGGCGCGGAATTCCGATTCGACGCGTCGAGCTCCTCGCGGGGGCAGCGCTGATCTCGAAGAAGAGCGGCAACACCGAGTGGAAGCTCGGTTGGTTCCCGATGGGCTTCTCCGTGGTGATCGGAGAAGAGGGCTTCGTTCCGCCGCTCGTCGACCGTCTCCTCGCCCTCGTGCTGTTTTCAGCGAGCACTCTTCTCGTCGCCGTCCCGCTTCCTCGGCACGGATAGCGCCGTAACCTCGGTAGCGTCCGGATTCGGTCGGCTCCTCGATGGTGCGCTCTCACCGCTCACGGTCGCGCCGGACCTCGTCAGTCGGTGGGCCGCGATCGTCGCGGAGCAGGGCCCACTCATCGCCCTTGGAGTGCTGACGGCGAAGATGGTCACGCAGGACCTGATGTTCATGCTTCCGACGAGACTCCTCCAATTGACCTTCGAAACGTCACCTGCGCCCTCGGACTTGGAACGCGATCATGCAGACGTCGCGCGAGACCGACTCGACGCCTCGCCTTTCGACGGCGAGCGCGTGGAGGCCGGAGCCGTCCGAGAGCCTTCCGGACCGTTCGAGATCGCGACGCGAGTTATCCATGTCGCCGTCATGCTGTTCGGCGTGCTCTGGGCCATCGGAATCGTGAAGTACTTCTTCTTCGGGTAGACAGCGAGGAGATCTCGGACTCCGTGCGAACGATCACCCGAACCCTGCTTCTCTCGCTCGTCGCGGGCTCGGCGCTTTCCGCCCAAGCGGTCGAGTCGCTGCACCTCGAGGTCGAGAGCAAAGAGGTCACGTCGGAGGCGTTCGAAGTCGCGATCCTGGTCGAGGGCTCGAGCGACGATCCGTGGACACCTGGCGCGCACTTCGCGTTCTAACGGTACGCTGAGGACGACGGAGTGAGCAGAACGAAGCCAGCGTTCGAGATTCGCCGCCTTTTCACGGCACACTGAGAAATGCGGACTATACATCCGAAGGCTACCTGACGCTTGATGACCCCATCGTCGCACCGATCTCCCCGATATTTCACGGACAGCCCCCTGACACACGCTGTTTTCTTCTCGCAGGAATCGATGCGGCCCGCTTAGATGAGA
>CAYZGY010000414.1:2572-7233 GCA_964478085.1 uncultured Planctomycetia bacterium | reverse complement strand
CCCCGTGCCGACGGGAACGGGAACACCCGGCGCTCCGAACTCGGTCGCGACGAGCAATCAGGGCCCGGTCATCGACCGCGTCCAGCAAGACCCGATCGTCCCTCTTTCCAATGAGACGGTACGCATCACGGCTCGCATCCGAGACTCCGACGGCGTCAGCTTCGCCTCGCTCCACGTGCGGGTCGACGGAGGCGCTGGCGGCGGCACGACGCACGAGCTGTTCGACGATGGCGCACATGGCGACGCGCGACCGGGCGATGGGATCTTCGGCGGCACGCTCCCGGGATTCCCCCACGGCACCAAAGTCTACTACTCGGTCCGCGCTCGGGACCGGCGACTGCGCGAGAACACCTACCCGGAAGGTGCCGGCGGACCCGACTCGGACCATCCAGGCCTCCTCTACCAAGTCGACGTTCCGGAGCTCGGCACGAGCGCGCACGACTATCGACTCATCATCGACGACGCGAATCTCGCGGAGCTTCAGTCGCGCAAGGCGCTGTCGAACGACCTCGTGAAGGGCACATTCGTCTTCGAGAACGAAGAGATCCACTACAACGTCGGGATTCGCTACCGCGGAAGTCCGTGGCTCCGCCCGTCGAACCCGAAGTCCTTCCGCGTCCGCATCAACAAGGACAAGCCCTTTCACGGAGCGCGCAAGGTCAACCTCGACCGCACGGGGCGAGACCTGCGCGAGCGCGCGGCGTTCTACACGATTCGCCAGAACAGCGGCTCTCGCGTCGTGCCCTACAGCCAGCAAGCCCACGTGCAACTACGGCTCAACGGCGGCACGGTCGCTCTCTACGAAGACGTACAGCCGATCGATCAGAACTATCTCGACTACTGGTACCCGTCCGACTCGCGCGGCGATCTTCGCAAGACGGACCTGCGGATGGACATCAACGACGGATATCAGATCGCGAATGTCTACAACCTCGCGCTCCGGTACGTCAACGAGGACCCGGAGCAGTACCGCTACAACTTCGTCTCGCGAACTCATGAGGATCGCGACGACTTCAGCGAGCTCACCCGGTTCTTCCGCGAGATGGACCCGGCCGTCAACACGGCGTTTCGGCCCGCCGACATCGAGGAGATCATCGACGCGGAGCAGTGGATTCGCGTTTTGACCGTTCGACTCCTCAACGCGGACTGGGACACCTTCGGCATCGGTGCCAAAAACGCGTTCATGTACTACGCGCCCGGCGAAGGTCGCTGGAAGCTCTTCCCTTGGGATAGCGACAACACGTTCCAACGCGTGGATCACCGCCTCGACCTCAATCCGTTCTATCGAGGTCTCGACAGGATGTTCCGGCATCCTCACTACTACCGGATGTACCTGCGCTACCTCGACCGGCTCACGTCGGGACCTTATCGCGTCTCCGAAATCAGAAGGTATCTCGACGCGACGCGCAACGCGGTCGGCGCCAACGATCCTTCATCGATCTACAACTACATCAGCCAGCGCATCCCGTTCGCTCGCGCGATCCTCCCCGAAGATGCGGTCTTCGCCGTGACGCACGTGCCTTCGAACGTCATCAACGATCGCTTCACGATCGAGGGGACAGCCCCGCTCGCGACCGCGCAGGTCTTCACCGATGGGAGCTTCTCGGACGCACGCTGGTCTGCCCCGACGAGATTCGTGCAGACGCTCCGGCTGATCCCGGGGCTCAACGAATTCCAGCTCATCGCGTTCGGAGACGAGGGAGAGATTCTCGGCACGACGAGTATCGAGTTCGACAACGACACGACGTGGAACGCGCCACAACTCGACTCGATCTCGCCCGTCGAAGGGCCGGGAGAGGGAGGAACCTGGATCGAGCTCGACGGCACGGACTTCAAGTTCGGATCCGAGGTCTTCTTCGGAGACACGGCCGCCGCCGAGATTCACACGACCGTGATTCCAGGAGGCTTCCGACCCGACCGACACGTCTATCGCGCGCTGACGCCGCCCGGCTTCGGCACGGTCGATGTGACGATCCGAAACGCCGACGGCCAAGAGAGCACACTTCCTAGCGCGTTCACCTTCCTGCGCGACACTCCCGCGTTCCGCCGGGGCGACTCCACCCGAGACCTCGTCGTCGATCTCTCCGACGCAATTCGAATTCTCGGCTACCTTTTTCAAGGAAGCTCCTTGACCTGCCTCGACGCAGGAGACGTCAACGACGACAGCAAGATCGACGTGTCCGATGCAAGCACCCTTCTCAACTACCTGTTCCTGAACGGGACAGAGCCTCCTCCCCCCTTCGCGACACCCGGAGCCGATCCGACGGAGGATAATCTGAGCTGCGACGGGTAAGATGATGCCATGACGCTCCCGAAACCGATTCGATACCTGCTCGCGCCGCAGATGGTGCCGTTCGTCCTTCGCGCGCTCGTCCTCGTGGCGCTGCTCACGTGGATGACGCAAACAGCGGCCTTCGAATCGGGGATCAAGATCCCGCTGATGTGTGCCAATGCGTGGCTCACCCACAAGACCTTGGCCCTCTTCGGAACCGAGACGTACCTGCAAGATCGCTTCGTCTACGGCGAGAACTTCAACATCGAGATCGTGGAAGCGTGCACGGGCCTCTTCGTCTTCGTTCTCCTCTTCAGCGCGACGATCGCGTTCCCGTCGACGTGGAAATCCAAAGGCCTGGGCGTTCTCTTCGGCGCGGCGATGATCTTCGTTCTCAACTGGGCGCGCATCATCTCGCTCTTCTACCTCGGCTCTTGGAAACGCGAGTGGTTCGACGATGCGCACCTTTACGTCTGGCAAGGAGTCACCATTGCCTGCGTCACCATCTACTGGTACGCCTGGGCTGTCCGTACCGTCCCAGCGGATCAACCTTCCGAAGCTCCGGCCAGCTAAGATCGCGTGGGCCGTCGCAGCGTTCATCATCGCGCTCTCCGCCTGGCTCCTCGCGAGAGACCTGCTGACGGATTCGATCGTCTCGCAGGGAGCCGTGATTCTCGCGAAGCTCGCGGATCATCCGGAGCCGTCCCAGCTGATTCAGAAGATCGACGGTCAGCACTTCATCTTCACGGGACTGCCGGGTCCGAACAACGAGCCGCACAGCATCGCGATGGACGACCTCCACACGTTCAGCTGGCCGACGGCGTACCTATTCTGGCTCGTCCTCCTGACCGGGCCGGCGCGCCTCAAGCGTTTCTGGTGGTACGCGCTGCTCGCGTGGTTCCTGCTCTGGCTCACGCAGATCGCGTTCTTCGCGACCGACGTCACGGCCAAGATGGGCGGCTTCTTCCTCAGCCAAGGCTTCGAGTTCCTCTTCACCCTCGAGACCCAGCAGCTTCTCGACAAGCTCTGCCGAGCCTACCAGCTGACGCTCCACCACCTGATTCCGTTTCTCCTCTACGCTCCCGTCTTCTTTCTGCGACTGCGCGAGAAGCCCCCGAGGGATGCGGCGGGAGGCCCGGCTCCATCACGCAACCAGCCGTGCCCGTGCGGTAGCGGCAAGAAGTTCAAGCGCTGTTGCGGTGCGACGGGCGCGTAGAGCCGACGTCGGCTACTTTTGGCAACCGGGACAGAAGAACGTCGAACGCCCCGACATCACACGTCGACGAATGTCACGCCCACAGCGCTCACACGCCTCGCCCTCTCGACCGTAGACGCTGAGCGAGACCTGAAAATACCCCGCGTCGCCGTCCGGACGCTGAAAATCGGAGAGGGTCGTGCCGCCTTGCTCCACCGCCCGGGAGAGCACGTTCTTGATCTCGTTCGTCAGTCGCTCCCAACGCTCTCGGCTGATTCGACCGGCGGCGCGATTCGGATGCACGCCCGCCCCGTGGAGCGACTCGCACGCGTAGATGTTCCCGACGCCGACGACGTGCTGATTGTCCATCAGGAAATTCTTCACGGGCTTCTTGAGGCCGCGCGACCGCTCGAAAAAATACGTCGCGTTGCAGTCGTCCGAGAGAGGCTCGACGCCGAGAGCCGAGAAGCGCTTGTCGTCTTCGAGCCTGTGACTCGAAAGGACCTCGACGAGCCCGAAGCGTCGGTGATCGCGGAAGCGCAGCTGTCGGCCATCGTCGAGCTCGAAAACGACGTGCGTGTGCGGAGCGAGCTCGACCTCCGGCTCGAGCACGAGGAGGCTCCCACTCATCCCGAGGTGGATGACGAGAATCTCCTCATCCTGCGAAGAGTCGCCATCGGTCGAGACGAGATGGACGAGGAGATACTTCGCGCGACGCGAGAACGCGCGGATCGCCTTGCCGACAACGCGACGCTCGAGAGCCGTCGTGTCGACGGGATAGCGGAGACGAGTCTCCCGGACGTCGACACGGTCGATGCGGCGCTCGAGCAAGCACGCTTCGAGTCCGCGCCGGACCGTCTCGACCTCCGGGAGCTCTGGCACGTCGAGTTACGTGACCTTCTCGGTGACGGACTCGGAGTTCGAGTTCGTCGCGTCCTCGGGCTTCCACCACGTCAGGCAACCGGTCTCGAACTTGTTCGAGAGCTCGCGCCGGAAGGGCAGGACACGGACCGAGAAACCGTGACGTCCCGCGTTGCAGCACGGGATGCCGCCTTCGAAGACCGCTTCGCCGCCCTCGCTCGACTGCAGGTTGAGCGGCAGCGCGTCGCCACCGACGATCTTGCCCCCCGTATCGAGTCGACCGTGGATCACCTCGACCGAGACGTCCTCGGCGGAAAACGGCCCGAGGCCGAT
>CAYZGY010000414.1:0-2562 GCA_964478085.1 uncultured Planctomycetia bacterium | reverse complement strand
ACCGTGATGGGCAGGTCGCTACCGATCTCGAACTCCCGCGACGATTCGGAGTCGACCGAGACGACGCCGACCTCGTGCCAGTTCTTCGAGACGAACTTCTTCCAGTTCGCGAGCGAGCACGCCGCCGAGTAGTTCTCACGCTCGAGCATGCTCGAGTTGATCGCGGCGGGAAGGTAGAAGCGCTCGGCGTACTCTTCGACCATGCGGTTCGTGTTGAAGAACGGGCAGATCGTCGAGAGCGAAGCCTTGATCATCTCGATCCAGCGACGCGGGAGATCGTCGGCGCCACGTTCGTAGAACGCGGGGACGACCTCCTTCTCGAGGAGGTCGAAGAGGATACGCGCCTCCATCTCGTCGTGGTTGTGGTGGTCCTCGTACTGCTCGGCGGAGCCGATCGTCCCCCCGTTCTCACCCGAAAACGCCTCGCACCACCAACCGTCGAGGATGCTCAGGTTGAGGGCACCGTTCATCGAAGCCTTCATGCCACTCGTACCACTCGCCTCCAGAGGACGACGCGGCGTATTGAGCCAGACGTCGCAACCCTGAACGAGCGTACGCGCGACCTCGAAGTCGTAGTCCTCGATGAAGACGATGCGATGGTGGAAGTCGTCGCCCTTCGCGAGCTGCGCGATCTGCCGGATGATCTCTTTACCGGGATGGTCCTGCGGGTGCGCCTTGCCGGCCATGACGAGCTGGACCGGACGATCGCGATCGAGGAGCAGCCTCTTGAGACGCTCCATATCGCGCAGGACGAGGAAGGCACGCTTGTACGTCGCGAATCGACGTGCGAAGCCGATCGTGAGGACCTCGGGATCGAGCACCTCTTCGGCCGCGCGGATCTTCACCGCAGCGCTGCCCTGACGGACGAGCGCGCTCTTCGTGCGCTGACGAACGAATGTGACGAGGCGATCGCGAAGTCGCTCGCGCGCTCTCCAGAGCTCGTTGTCGGGGATGTCCTTGACGCGCTGCCAAATGGTCTGATTGACCGGATCGTCGAGCCACTGCGGCCCGAGGTAGCGCTCGTAGAGTCGATGGATCTCGTCCGAGACCCACGTGTGCGTGTGCACGCCGTTCGTGATGTGCTGGATCGGAATCTCGTGCTCGGGAACGCCCGGCCAGATGCGCTGCCACATGCCACGCGAAACCTCACCGTGGAGCTTGCTGACGCCGTTGGCGTGAGAAGCGAGGCGTAGGGCGAGCACGGTCATGCAGAAGTCTTCGCGCGAATCGCTCGCGTCCTCACGACCGAGAGCGAGGAAGTCCTCGAGCGAGATGCCGACCGTCTCGCAGTAGTCGCGGAAGTACTCGCGCATCATGTCCGGCGGGAAACGATCGTTTCCGGCGGGCACGGGCGTGTGCGTGGTGAAGACGTTCGCCGAGCGGACGGCCTCGAGAGCCTCGTCGAAGCCGAGGCCGCTCTCGGTCATCGCCTGGCGGATGCGCTCGAGCGCGAGGAACGCCGAGTGACCTTCGTTCATGTGACAGACGGTCGGACGCAAGTCGAGCGCGTCGAGCGCACGGACGCCGCCGACGCCGAGGAGGATCTCCTGACGCACTCGCATGTCGAGATCACCGCCGTAGAGGCGAGCCGTGATCGCGCGGTCGTGCGGGGCGTTCGCGGGGACGTTCGCATCGAGGAGGTAGAGCTGGACGCGACCGACCTCGAGCTTCCAGATGCGCGCCGTGACCTCGCGACCGGGAAGCTCGACCGAGATCGTCACCTCCTCACCGTCCTCACCGCGCATCAGCGTGAGCGGCATGTTGTAGAAATCGTTGTCCGGGTAGCGCTCCTGCTGCCAGCCGTCCGAGTTGAGGACCTGGCGGTAGTAGCCCTGCTGGTACGCGAGACCGACGGCGATCAGCGGTACGCCGAGCTCGTCGGCGCTCTTGACGTGGTCGCCCGCGAGGCCACCGAGGCCGCCTGAGTAGAGGGGCAGGCACTCGTGGATACCGAACTCGGCCGAGAAGTAGGCGACGCGGATGTCCATCTTCCCCTGGTAGACTCGCGCGTACCAAGACTTGCGCCCGAGGTAGTCCAGGAGCTCCTGGTGGACGCTGTCCATGTGCGCGAGGAACGCCTCGTCCTCTTCGAGCGATCGCAATCGCCGCGGATCGACGGCGCCGAGAAGCGACAGCGGGTTGTGACCGCACTCGTCCCAGAGATCGATGTCGATGCGGCGAAAGAGCTGGACGGCCTTACGCTGCCAACACCACCACAGATTGCGCGCGATTTCTCGCAGCGGCTGGAGGCGTTCGGGAATACGGGGTACGACGGTGTACTTCTCGATCAACGGTCTCTCCTCAAGACTCGAGCGTCTTCGATCTGAGCGTCTTGCCGAAGGGGGTAGAATATCAGGACAGGAAGCATCTCCAACAACGGCATATCGGGAATATCGCCCCTCAACCTTTTGCTCCGCTCCGACCGATTCTGAGGGAGAGGCAAGAGCCACGGAGTGGCCGGCTTAGGCAGAACGCACGCGAGATCGTGCTATACTGACCAAGAGGCGGCTCGGTACGCCTTTTCCGCCTTTTCCGCCTTTCCCTCCTTTCCGGCCTTTTCCG
>CAYZGY010000413.1:3128-7251 GCA_964478085.1 uncultured Planctomycetia bacterium | reverse complement strand
TTGGCCGGCTTCAAGTCCAGATGAATGACGTCGCGCGAATGCGCGTAGGTGATCGCATCGCAAACCTTGAGGAAGATATCGAGTCGTTCCGATAGCGGATATCCCTCACCCGCAAGGGCCTTCTGCAACACCCCATCGAGCCCATAACCGACTTTCAGGTCCATCGTGAAATACGGCTGCCCCTCTTTGTCGACCCCGACGTCGTGAATTGAGATGACGTTCGGGTGCTCGAGCAGCGCTGTCAGCCATGCCTCGCGAAGAAGTGGGTCAAAGAGCAGGTCGCTTGCGTCTTCATGCAAACGCGCCATAGCGACGTGACGATTGCCATGTCGATCGAGAACCTTGAATATGCGTTTCATGCCGCCAACCGCGATCAACTCAGCTTGACCGTAGCGCTCCTCGAGCGAACAGAGCTGGCCGTAAAGAGGCGATTCTTCTGCCGGATCGATCTCCTCAAACGCCTCGTCAAACAAACGATTCAAGGCGTGGGTTCGGGTTCTCGATTCTTCCGTCATTGGCAAAACTCCAGGTAACTGCGCAATTGCCTTGCTTCCTTGCGGAATCGCGACTGGACACGATTGCGCAGCACGTAGACCGAGTCCTTGGTCAACTTGAGCGCCAACGCGATGTCGTCAACGGACTTTCCATCGAGAGTCATCGTAAAAACGTCCATGGCCTTGCCGGAGAAACTGGCATTCAAGCGCTCGAGGACCAGCGCAATGATGTGTTTTCGCCACTCACATTCGATGATGTCCTCGATATCCGGTGGCACGACGTCGGCGACGGCGGCGTTGGCTTCTCGGCGTTTTCGCGACTCGGCCTGGCTGCGATGCGAATAGAAGGTATTGCGAATGACCGTTCCCAGCCATGTGCGAAACCTGGCGTGATCACGCCCCAGCTCGACCGTTGATAGGCTCTGCCACAGTTTCACCATGATTGTTTGGCTCAGATCTTCGAGATCATCCACCGGCGCGTGCAGCTGCATCAGGACCATGCGAATGAAGCTCCCATAGTAGTCGGTGAACTCGTCCCAAGCTTGGCTGTCGTTGGGATCGCGCGCCCGGTCAATCAATGTCTGTCGTGTCTTCCACTTCTCTTTCGACACGTTTTTCTCATGCTGCTGGTCCATGCCTCGAGCGCTTACCGACTCGGCATCCTAATCTGCTACAAATCCAGGTCGCCATCGCCGAATTCGAGGGGTGATCACTCGAGAGGGATTGACCAGCCCCCGAACACGGTACCAACCACGATCATAGACTCTGAACGACCCCTGGAGCGAGCCGGGACGAAGTTTCCGGCTCGCGATGTCTCGGCTTAAACGCTTCGGGGACAGGTGGTCAGTACCCCAGCGAGCTGTGCAGCCTCTTCGCTGCGTCTGATCTCCTTGAGACTCATCATCGAAGGTGGTCGTATCGACGTCGGGATCGTCGGGAGCTCATCACCCCGATGATCCGGTTGAACCTACAACGAGAAAGCCCTTCGAGGATGGCTCGAGGAATAGACACGGACGATGCCGGTTCTCCAGCCTCACGAGGAATGTAGGATGACGATTCAGCACTCGCCGTCGAGATTCCAGACGACGTCACTTCCGAAGTCAGACTCGGGCTGTACGATGACGGTCGTCCGTGCCCGAAAGTCCCATTGGATGTGACGCAGAGCAACGCCCCACTCCCCGATCAAGCTTCGTCCCGTGACCAACTCGTTGTCGGTAGGATCCAAACTGCAAACCGCCTATGGAGGTCGCATGCGACGTCTGTCCGTACCTCTTCTCGTCACGGCGCTCCTACTGGAACGGAGCTCGTCCGTCGCTGCTGATTCGCTGACGATCAAGTCGAACCTCGAGGGAATGTCGGTTCGTATTCTCGAGATCGACCAGAATGCACGCCGCATCGACTTCATGCCGGGCGGGGATGCCGCGCGCGGCTGGCCGTGCTGGTGGTACTTTCGCATCGACGGAATCACTCCAGGCGAACAGGTCACACTGCGGCTGAGAGGCTCGACCTCCAGGGTCGAGAAGCGAAAACCGCTCTCCGCGTCCTGGGCGATGCCCGATCGAGCGACCTTCTCGACCGATGGCGCGACGTGGTCGCACACGAAGAGGGGTCAGCGTCAAAAGGAGTGGATGGTCTACACGCTCGAGACGAAGGCTACGTCGTTGTTCGTCGCCTGGGGCCCGCCCTACACGCCCGGTACCGCCGCGAAGTTCGTGCGTGAGATGAGCAAAAGATCGCCGCACGCGAAGGCCGTGGAGTTGTGCCGCTCACGTGAAGACCGTCCAGTACCGATGCTCCACGTGCGCGAAGGAAAACGGAACAAGACGCAACGCTTCGGCGTCTGGGTTCAGGCTCGACAACACGCGTGGGAAAGCGGCTCGAGCTGGGTGGCGCAGGGCTTCGGCGAATGGCTACTCAGCGACCAGGAGCAAGCGACCTGGCTGCGGCACCACGCGGAGGTCTTCATCATCCCGGTCATGGACGTCGACAACGTCGCGACGGGAAACGGCGGCAAGAATGCGCTTCCGCACGATCACAATCGCGACTGGTCGTCCAATCCTCACTGGAACGAGGTCCGCGCCGCGCAGCGACGGGTCGGCGACCTGATCAAGGAGGGACGCATGGATGTCTTCCTGGACCTACACAATCCCGCACCGGGCGACCCCAGCTTCTTCTACGTGTTGCCGCGAAAGATGTTGAAGGAGCCGATGATCAGCCTGCGAAACCGGCTCATCGACCTCTCGTACGCACGGATCAGCAAGATCAAGCCGTTGATTCCGATGAGCAACAAACCGAAGGTGACCGGGGCCGGCTATCATCCGCTCTGGCGGCAGATCAGCACCAACTGGGTCAGCTTGAACGGAAACCCGCACACCGTCAGTCTTTGCCTGGAGACGATTTGGAACGGCAAGAACAGCACGACCAGCGGCTACCGAGCGGTCGGCACAAGTCTCGCCGCCGCGGTGCGGGACTACCTCGGCGAACGTCCGGAACGTCGCTGAACGCCGTCCTTCTGGTTCTGGCGTTCGTCTCGAGCCGACGCGCGACGATCTTCTCGCCGCCGACTGACGGGTCCTCTCACTCGACAGAGTGTCGACGTTGCGCAAGCTCGCAGACTACTGACACTGCGGCTCGACACAGCCGAGGGCGACGTCCGACGCTTCGCTCGACTTCCCACACGCTGGGTACGGAGGCGGAGGCTCCGCGCCACCTGTGAACAGAAAGTTGAGGCCGTAGATCCCCGAAGTCAAGTTGACTTGACCCTGGCCACTCGCGTCGGCAGCCGCGACGCAACCTGGCTCGTCCCCGCCCTGGAAGAGCCAAGCGAAGATCTGGATCGAGTCGTTGAGCAGGAGGTCACCGTTGCCGTCGACATCGCCGCGCAAGAATCCGAGTCCGGCGTCCTCACACGCGTCCCCGACGCCGTCACCGTTCTCGTCGGCCTGGGCCGGGTTAGCGTCGTCCGGGCAGTTGTCACAAGCGTCGCCGACTCCATCGACGTCGCTGTCCGCCTGATCCTCGTTCGCGGTCGCAGGGCAGTTGTCCTCTCCATCCACGACCCCGTCGCCGTCAGCGTCGGCGGAGACGGTGATCGGATCCGCGACGCAGGAGTTGTCTGGCGACGACGGCGAGCAATTCGAGTTGTCCGAGACGCGCACCGAGATCGTCCAGTCGCCCGGAGAAAGGTCGAAGTCGGCGACGTTGTCCTCCTGAGGGCCGACGGTGACGACACTGCCGAGGCCGTCGTCGGCCCGGAAGCGGTAGCGAATCGTGCCACCGGAAGCGTCGGATGCGAGAGCCGCCGCTCGGACGTTGGCGCCCTCCTCGG
This sequence comes from uncultured Planctomycetia bacterium, assembly GCA_964478085.1. GTDB lineage: Bacteria > Planctomycetota > UBA8108 > UBA8108 > UBA8108 > CAYMLL01. The sequence continues at coordinate 3,429 of CAYZGY010000413.1, read as the reverse complement.
CGATCGCTTCCACCGTCAGGTCGTCACAGACCGTGTCGCAAGGTTCTCGCGGGCCACCCGACGGAACGACGTCCCCGAACGTCGTCGCGATGCGAATCTCGTCAACGAAGAACTTGAGGCCGGCGACACCGAGCACGTCGAACTGGCTTTGGTCGAGATCTGGCTTCGTGCCGTCGTTCCAGGCCGCGCTCGAGAGCATCGGTCGTGCGTCGACGAGATCCTCGAACGCTTCTTCGGAAATCTCGTCGGTCTCGAGAAAGCGAGCGACCGTGATGATGTCTTCGCCGTTCACATCGGCGTC
>CAYZGY010000413.1:0-3118 GCA_964478085.1 uncultured Planctomycetia bacterium | reverse complement strand
ACGATGTTGACCGCACCGAAGAAGCCCTCTTCGTCGAGCTCCTCCCAGACCATCGCGCCGTCGTCGAGCACGGTGAACGCGTCCTCTCTCCAGCCGGGAATCGCGCCGAAGTGATTGTGTGGAGCGCCGCCCTGGAAGAACATCGGGTAGATGCGCGTTCGGTTGTTGCGGGGCGGACCGCCACCCGTACCGATGCCGCTTCCGCCGTTCATCAGAGAAGCGGCGCGCGATTCGTCCGGAGTCGGATCCGTTCCGATGATGAGGCTCGGCGTCTCCTCATTGCGGTCCCAGCCGCGGACGGCGACGTAGCTGAACCACGTGATCGAGCCGGACTCGAACGACTCCGTGACGCTTGGGTCGAGCGCGATGTGAGCATCGAGGCTGCGACCCGGTTCACCGGCGTGGGGGCCGTCGGGGTCGTCCCAGTCGTCCGCGCCCCAGAGCCCGGCGTAGCCTCCGGAGGTCTCGAGATTCGCTACCGTGCCGTCCCACGGATGCAGCCCCCCGGGCTCGACGGACGGGTTCGCGTTCGAGAGGCCCACGCCCGACGTCTCGCCCTCCTCGTGGACGAGCCAGTCCTGCGTCTTTGCCAGGCCATCGGTGATTGTATCGTAGCTGTACCATTCTCCGGTCGTGCCGAGCGCCCCTCCGTTACCCGTGAGGATCTCGTCCGGCGCGTAGTCGAAGGGTTCGTAGACGAGCAAATCGGCCGAGGCCGTGGCGGGCCAAGCGGCGATGAGAGAAAAAAGGGCGAACAGGAAGAAGTCAGGCTTCCGTTCCATCAATCAGCTCCTTGGGGGGTGGAGAAAGGCGATTCTGGCAGCGTGTCCCTCTTCGCGGATTATGCGTCGTCGAATCCTCTCTCGGCCAGCAAGATCTCTGGTCCGCTCGCCTTCACGCGAGAGTTGGCTCCGATCAACTAACGAACTTGCCGGCGTCGTACCCGCAGGAGTGAGATACTGAAGACCCTTGTAGGGTCAGCTTGCGTCTTTCGCAGGCATGTTGCTGGTCGCAGAACTTCCTCTCGAAGAGGAATGCCTCACGCAACCCGACGAAGCTCGGATCTCGTTCGCCGCGCCCAGAGCTTGGCAAAGCAAGCGAATCGAGCGCTGACTCGATTGAGTCCATTGACGGCGATCTACAGCTCACTTCGCCATTCGGACGTAGGCACTGGCCGACTTGATCCGGTGCTCCGGGTCAGCGATCTTCTCCGCGAAGACCTTCGCGGCCTTTCCGTAGATGTTGTCGTCTTCTCGTTTGGCGAATCGGTTGAGGGAGGCGGTCAGCGACTTGACGGTCGCCGCGTTCCGTGGACCTTTCTGTTTGGCCTCCGAGCGCTTGATCTTCTCGATCAGCGAGTAAAACTTCTTCCCGGCTGCAATGGCCACGCGCATCTCCGATCCCTTGAGATCCATTGCGATCGACTCGACGCTTTTCTCGAAGCGGTCGAGTCCTTTGAAGGTCTTCTCGTGCGCTTTGTAAACGCTGCTCAGGCGATAGACGTCGCCAGAATCGCGCAGCGATTCGATCTCCGCGACCGCCTGGTCGATCGGCCAGCGAATCTCTTGGGTAAACGTCTTGAGGAGCTTCTTCTGCTGAGCGAGCTCTTCTTTTCCGAGCTTCTTCGCCTTGACGTTCTCGTTGTAGGTCGCAGCGAATTTCTTCAGGGCTCTGTAGGCTGTGGAGTACTTCTTGGCCTTGAGCGCTTTGTAGACAGGTCTCGATTTCGAGTCCAGGTGCTCGGCGAGCTCATCGAGGGAGCTCTGTGAGCCCAACAGCTCCACCATCGCTCGCCCCATCGCCTCGCCGACGTTCATGTAAGTTTCAGGATTGCCACCATAGTGACCGCTGGAGCCTCCGCCCTTGGAGAGGGGATGGCTGTAAACAAAGCCCACCTTGCCCTTGAGCTCGGGATCACTGCTTCTCGAAACAGCTTCCATCGCATCGAGAATTCTTCCATCGCCTCTTTTGGAACCTTTCTTGGTCTGCCCGAGAGATGCGGTGACAAACCTTGCGTTGGGCGCCTTGAAATCCTTGCGCAGCGCCTTGATGAGCTGGATCAGGTTCTTTTCATACCTCTCGAAGTGCGCGGGGTTGCGCATGTCCTTGTCGCCCTGCCACCAGAAGAAGCCCTTGACTTCGTACTCCGTCGCACCGGGGTAGTACTTGTCGAGGTTTTTGAGCACCTTCTTGGCGGCGGCCACGTCGCCATCATACTGACATCCGGCATACCATCCTTTAGACATGTCGCCACCGGTGTCGCCTCCGGGATCATCCGGCGTGCCGCGGTAACCGGGCTGCGTCTTACCGCCGTGCTCGTAGGGCTCGCTTCCGGGAGGCAGGAGGTCCCAGCCGAGACTGCGGTTGCCGATGCAGCTCTTGAGGATCAAGACCGGTGCGTCAGTAACATGACCAACAGAGTGGCCGATACCCATTTCCGGGCCGATGTTGCCACTGATGGTCATCCACTCATTCTTATGATCCTTGGCCGGAGAATTTCCGGAGCACATGACAAACACGTTGCGGACGTCCTTGCGTACCGTCCACGCGCCGGCGTCATCGACGAGGTAGGGGTACTTCTCCGCGGCGATTCCTCGTAAGACACTGGGCTTGCCGAAGCCGATCATGTTGGACTGGCCCATCAGGATGTAAACCTGGACGGGCTTGCTCATGTTCGCAGGCCTGCCGTCGGGATCCGGCAGCGGTTCACGGGCTTGATCGGCCTTGACGCTCGAGGGCATCGAAAGGAGCGCCCACACCAGGGTGGCGAGCGCCCGCGTCGTTTTCGGTCGGCGGTTTGCGGTCGTCATGACAGTTCTCACGTTTCTTTCGCGCGTTGACGTCAAATACATGGCTCCATTCAGACTATTCAGTTTACTCCTTCTTCGTACGCTCTGCAGAGAAGACCTCCCCCGTCGGCTCGGCCGGAAGGCTTCCCTTCCACTCGTCGATTCGCTGCAGGAGTCCCCTCGCGACTCCGAGATTCTTCTCCTTCAGGTCCTTCTTCTCCAGCGGATCGGCGACGATGTCGTAGAGCTCCCAGTAGCTGGCACCACGAGTGGTAACCAGCTTCCAGCGGGCGTGCACCACCCCGTACGAACCCCCCTGAGGGGGTGGG
>CAYZGY010000412.1:0-7276 GCA_964478085.1 uncultured Planctomycetia bacterium | reverse complement strand
GGAGGAGCTCGGCGTTCAGGTCCACCTGAGCCGCGCGACGGAAGCGGTGACGGGCAACGGGGTGGTCGAAGGTCTGTCGTTCCAAGGCGGAGACTCGCTCGACGTCGGCATGGTCATCGTGTCGGCGGGTATCCGCCCGCGTGACGAGCTCGCGCGTGACTGCGGCCTCGAGGTCGGAGAGCGTGGCGGCGTCGCCGTCAACGACGCGCTCGAGACGAGCGATGCATCGATCTTCGCCATCGGCGAGGTTGCGCTTCACCGCGGAATGGTCTACGGCCTCGTGGCGCCGGGATACGAGATGGCGGATGTCGTCGCGGCGAACTTGACCGGAAGCGACCGCGAGTTCGATTCCGCTGACCTCTCGACGAAGCTCAAGCTCATGGGGGTCGACGTCGCGAGCTTCGGTGAGTACGACGTCGATGAAAGTGAGATCGAATCCGGCAACGTCCACTCGATCGTCTTCGAGGACCCCGTCGCAGGCGTTTACAAGAAGCTGCTCGTCGATCGAGACGGGACGAGGCTTCTGGGCGGTATTCTGGTGGGAGACACGTCGGACTACGGCCGCCTCCTCTTGCTCTCCAAGAGCGTGGATCCGCTTCCCTGTAAGGCTTGCGAACTGATCGTCGGAAGTTCGGACGATGGCGCAGCCGGTGGTCTCGGTGAGTGCGCCGACGACGTGCAGGTATGTGCCTGCAACGGCGTGGCCAAGGGCGTGATCTGCAGTGTGATCCGCGACCGCGACCTGACGACGCTCGGTGAGGTCAAGTCCTGCACGAATGCGGGCACGGGTTGCGGCGGCTGCCTTGCGCTTGTTAACGACCTCCTCACTGCCGAGCTGGAGGCGACCGGGCAGTCGATTAGCTCGGACCTCTGCGAGCACTTCGCGTACACCCGCCAGGATCTCTTCGCGATCGTCAAGGTCCACGAGATTCGCAGCTTCGACGAGCTCATCGAGCGTTACGGGTCAGGCAACGGCTGCGAGATCTGCAAGCCGGCTGCCGCTTCGATTCTCGCGAGTCTCTGGAACGAGGACATCATGGAGCACACGACGCTCCAGGACACGAACGATCGCTTTCTCGCGAATATGCAGCGCGGCGGGCTCTACTCGATCGTCCCGCGCGTTCCCGGTGGCGAGATCACGCCGGAGAAGCTCATCGTCCTCGGAGAGGTCGCGAAGGAGCATGGTCTCTACACGAAGATCACGGGTGGGCAGCGTGTCGATCTCTTCGGTGCACAGGCACACCAGCTTCCCGAGATCTGGGAGAAGCTCATCGCCGCGGGTTTCGAGAGTGGTCACGCGTACGGCAAGGCGCTTCGTACGGTGAAGAGTTGCGTCGGAACGACGTGGTGCCGCTTCGGCGTCCAGGACTCGGTGAGCTTCGCGATTCGTGTCGAAGAGCGCTACCGAGGCATCCGCGCGCCGCACAAGATCAAGTCGGCCGTGTCCGGTTGCGTGCGTGAGTGTGCCGAGGCGCAATCGAAAGACTTCGGCATGGTCGCGACCGAGAACGGGTACGCGCTCTACGTCTGTGGCAACGGTGGCGCCAAGCCTCGTCACGCGGACCTCTTGGCTTCCGACCTCGACGAGGAGACGTGCATTCGGTACATCGACCGCTTCCTGATGTACTACATCATGACCGCCGACAAGTTGACGCGAACTTCCGTGTGGCTCGAGAAGCTAGAAGGCGGCATCGATCACCTGCGCGAGGTCGTGATCGACGACAAGCTCGGCATCTGCGACGAGCTCGAAGAGCGAATGCAGCACCTCGTCGACACGTACGAGTGCGAGTGGAAGCGCGTCGTCGAGGATCCTGAGAAGCGCAAGCTGTTCCAGCAGTTCGTCAACACGGACGAGACCGAAGCGGGTATCGAGCTCGTGCCGATCCGAGAACAGTCGCGACCCGCCGACTGGCCGAAGGACGTCATTCCGATCGAATCGGTGACGCTCTCGAAGCAGGACGAGAACGAGCGTCGTTGGGTGCAGGTCGGCAAGGTCTGGGACTTCCCCGAGGACGGCGGCGGGACCGTGAAGTACGGCGCGACGCAGATCGCGGTCTTCCACTTCGCCAGTCGAGGAGAGTGGTTCGCGACGCAGAACCGCTGCCCGCACAAGAACGCGTTCGTGCTCTCGCGTGGGATCGTCGGCGATGCAGGCGGGGTGCCGAAGGTCGCTTGCCCGCTTCACAAGAAGACGTTCGATCTTTCTTCGGGGGAGTGTACGTCGGGTGACGATTTCTCGATCGACACCTTCGAGGTCAAGGTCGACGGCGATGATGTCTCGCTCCTGCTCCCGTCGATCGAGGTGCTCGACCGAGTGCACGCGACCGATAAGCACTGCGTCTCTGCTGGAATCGGGTGCACTGCCCATACGTAAGTGCTGCAAAGTTGGTCATGTTGAGGTCGTGTTCAGATCGTCGACCCGCGATCTTCCGCGATCTCAGCCGACATGGCGTTGGGAACGCTGATTGCTGTCTCATTCGGTGTTCTCCCGACCCATCTACCCTCTCTCCGAGCGGCCCATGAACGGAGTAGAAGAAACCAGCGACTGCGATTTGCTCTACCGCATCACGCACGAGCTGCTCGTGAGTGACCGCGAACTTTCCGATTGTCTCGAGGGCGTGCTCGAACGACTCGCCCAGTACGGTCTCGAACGCGGCATGATTACGATCCGTGATCCCGTCAAGGACGAGATCTCGATCGAGCTGTCGCACGGCCTCTCCGAGTCGGAGAAAGGTCGAGGGCGGTATCGCCCCGGCGAGGGCATTGTCGGTCAAGTGCTCGAGCGCGGTGAGCCGTTCTTGATCTCGCGGATCGGCGACGAGCCTCTCTTCCTCGATCGAACAGAATCGCGCAGCGATCTCGACTGGTCCTCGTTCGCGTTTCTTTGTGTACCGATCATCGCGAATCGCAGTCGGGACCGCGAGCTGATCGGGACACTCAGCGTCGACCGCGAGTGGGAGTCGAGCTCGAGGCTCGAGGCCGACGTACGCCTCTTGACGATCATCGCAGCGATCATCGGCGAAGCCGTGCGCAATTACCGCGATCACCGAGAAGAGGTGCTCAGTCTCCGGCTCGAGCAGGAGTCGCGCGACGGCACGTCGGGCGGATCGGCGCGTCCGTCCGATATGGTCGGCACGCACCACTCGATGCTCGAGGTTTTCCACCTCGTAGAGCAAGTCGCGAGGTCCGAGTCGACCGTGCTCGTGCGTGGGGAGAGCGGCACGGGAAAGGAGCTCATCGCGCAAGCGATTCACGCTTCGAGTGGACGACGCGACAAGCCCTTCGTCAGCGTCAACTGTGCGGCGCTGCCGGAGCAGCTTGTCGCGAGCGAGCTTTTCGGGCACGTGCGCGGCGCGTACACGGGAGCCGAGCGCGGGCGCAAGGGACGATTCGAGCTCGCCGACGGAGGCACGATCTTCCTCGACGAGATCGGTGAGATCTCGCCGACGATACAGGTCAAGCTCTTGCGCGTTCTGCAGCAGGGGGAGCTCGATCGGCTCGGTGACGAGAAGACTCTGCGAGTCAACGTGCGCGTCATCGCGGCGACCAACGCGAATCTCGAGGACGCGATTCGCGACGGTATGTTCCGTCAGGACCTTTACTATCGCCTCGCGGTTTTCCCGATTTACCTGCCACCGCTCCGCGAAAGAAAGAGCGACATCACGCTCCTCGCCGACCACTTCCTCGAGAAGTACTCGAAGATGGACGATCGTGGCGTTGTCCGCATCAGCACGCCCGCGATCGATCTCCTCACGTCGTACCACTGGCCCGGCAACGTCCGCGAGCTCGAAAACGGCATCGCTCGCGCTGTGCTGCTCGCACAGGACGGCGTCGTGCGTGCGCATCACCTCCCGCCGACGCTTCAGACCGGCGAATCGTCGGGCACGACGAAGTCGGGCTCGCTCGAGGAGTTAATGATGACGTACGAGCGAGAGATCCTCCTCGAAGCGATCAAGAACGCCGGCGGCAACCAAGCGAAAGCCGCGCGCGCGCTCGAGACGACCCCGAGAATCCTCTCCTACCGGCTGAAGAAGCACGGTCTGCACGAGCAGTTTCGGCGGGGCTGATAGCCGGATTTGCGTAAGGCGTGATAGGGCTCCATAATGGGTTCCAGCCCACCACCGCCCGAGAGGCCAGAGCCTGCCGGGCGCGTAGCCCTACGTCCGAGGAGTGCAGCTGATGACGATCGACAGCGCGAACTCTCCGACTCGCCTGATCACCGGCGAAGAACTTCTGAGGATGGGGGATATCGGCCCGTGCGAGCTCGTTCGAGGACGAATTGTTCCAATGAGCCCAACGGGACCCAGACACGGAGTATGTCAGGCCGAAATCGCGTACGTGATTCAGAGATTCCTCGAGGAGAACGACCTCGGCGTCGTCATGACCGGCGAAGTTGGTGTGTTTACCGAGTGGGGTCCAGATACCGTACGCGGGGCTGACGTGGCGTTTATGACGCATGAGCGATTTCCGACGGCCGATGAGGAGGGGTTTCTGCAGCGTCCTCCGGAACTCGTCGTCGAGGTCCTATCGAAGAGCAACCGTCCTCGAGAAATCTCGACGAAAGTTCGTGAATACCTCAATGTCGGAGTTCAGCTCGTGTGGATTGCCGACCCAAAGAAGCAGACAATCGTCGCGCACCGCGCTGGTCACGATCCCCGCACCTACACGACCGGCGACCACCTTGACGGTGGACACGTCCTCCCGGGATTCTCCGTCCCCGTTTCCAAGCTGTTCCGCTGAACCCTATCGCGACTCGACAATCTTGTGGGGTCGCTCACAAAAGCGTTCGTCAGGACGCGACACTCGTGTCTTGATCGATTCTTCACGTTGCCATAAGCGGCCACAGCGAGAGGCTTAACGCGATTCGTGCTCATCGCCTTCCCCTCGCGGTACAGCCCTTGCGTTACCGAGAGTCGAACATTCGTTTTCGAACCTCAGTGACGAAAGGCTCCTACCGTGGACTTCCAGTCGAAGGCAACCAAGATCCGGCTCTTCAACTTCAGCTCTCCGCAGATGCGCGCGTTCCACATGTCGTGGTTCGCGTTCTTTCTCTGCTTCTTCGCGTGGTTCGGAATCGCGCCTTTGATGAAGGTCGTGCGTGCGGAGATGCAGTTCACCGACGCGCAGGTCGGCTGGTGCATCATCGGATCGGTCGCGGCGACGATCGTCGCGCGTCTGCTCGTCGGTTGGCTCTGTGATCGTATCGGTCCGCGTCTCGCCTACACGTGGGGGCTGACGCTCGGGTCGATTCCCGTCATGTGCATCGGCTTCGCGCAGAGCTTCGAGTCGTTTCTGATCTTTCGACTCTTGATCGGGCTCATCGGCGCGGCGTTCGTCATTACGCAGTATCACACCTCGGTGATGTTCGCGCCGAACTGCGTCGGAACGGCGAACGCGACCACGGCCGGATGGGGCAACCTCGGTGGGGGAGTGACGCAGCTCGTCATGCCTCTCATCTTCGCGGGCATGATCGGCGTTCTCGGCGTCAGTGAGTACTGGGGCTGGCGACTTTCGATGGTCTGCGCGGGCGTCCTCTGCTTCTTCGTCGGTCTCGCTTACTACCGCTTCACGCAGGACACTCCGGAAGGGAACTTCAGCGAGCTGCGCGCCGCGGGGAAGATGCCCGAGAAGAAGAACACGAAGGGTTCGTTCGCAGAGGCCGCCAGGGACCGTCGCGTCTGGGCGCTCTTCGTGATCTACGGTGCGTGCTTCGGTATCGAGCTGACGATCAACAACATCGCGGCGCTCTACTTCGTCGATCATTTCGAGTACTTCCAGAACATGTCAGCGACCAAGGCGCTTGCCATGGCTGGTGTCTTCGCGAGCCTCTTCGGATTGATGAACCTCTTCGCGCGAACGGTCGGAGGGATGTTCGGAGACAGGTTCGGGGTCAAGCACGGGCTCAAGGGCCGCGTCTGGTGGCTCTTCGTCGAAGGCATCGCGCTGATGCTGTTTTCGCAGCAGACGGTGCTCATCCTCGCGATTCCGTCGCTGATCCTCTTCAGCTTCTTCGTTCAGATGTCGGAAGGCGCGACGTTCTCCGTCGTCCCGTTCATCAACAAGAAGGCGCTCGGGTCGGTGGCCGGCATCGTCGGCGCCGGTGGAAACGCCGGCGCGGTCGCCGCGGGCTTCCTCTTCAAGGGGGAGGTCGCGTGGAACACGGCGCTCTTGATCCTCGGTGGACTCGTGACGCTCGTATCCTTCTGCGCGTTCTTCGTACGATTCAGCCCGGAGGCTGCCTCGGCCGCCGAGAAGGAGATGGAAGCCGTCCTTGTGCAGACGCCCGCTTCGGCGTCTGCGTAGTCGAACGAATACCAGATGTAGAGAAGAGGGCGGAGCGCGGAGTGCCGGTTACTCCGCGTTTCCGCCTTCGTCCTTTTTCAGGGGCCGCGACGTCGTGCTTACGATTTGTCCTCGGGCGGATCGGAGTCGGATGGCGGTTGCGACTTGTCGAGGCCCTGCGCGAGCTTACCGAGCGGGCCACCTACGACGAGGAGAATCAAGCCCGCGCCGATCGTCGTGAAGGCGACGCTCCAGAAGATTCCGGGCATCTCTTCGATCGCGGCGTCCTTCTCTTTATTTGCGACGGTCTCGATCGCGGTTTGGAAGGCGACGATGTCAGTGCCATCTCGAACCGCAGGATCGATCTGGGAGACGAGCTTCTCGTCGACCTTCTTCACCAGTTCGGGGGTCAGCGTGGGGGCCTTGCCGGCCTCCTTGTCGGCCTCGATGGACGCCGTGATCGTCGTCTGAGCGGTCTCCGCCTTCTCGATCGCCGAGAAGTCGAAGTCGGTCGCGAGGAGACCGGCCATCAGGTTTCCGAGAGCCGTACCGACGAACCAGATTCCCATCATCTGTCCGACGTACCGCTTCGGTGAGAGCTTCGTGATCGTGCTGAGTCCGACGGGGCTGAGGCAGAGCTCACCGGTCGTGTGGAGGAGGTAGGTCAGTACGAGCCACATCGGTCCGACCTGCTCGTCGGCAGCGAGTTTCGCAGCCCAGGCTACGACGGCGAATCCGAGGCCGAGAAAGATGAGGCCGAACGCGAACTTGAGCGGACTCGAAGGCTCGAGATTCTTCCTCGCGAGATGGATCCACATCGCCCCGAAGAACGGCGCCAGCAAGATAATGAAGATCGGGTTAATCGACTGGAACCACGAGACCGGGATGTCCTGGTCACCGAAGGAGCGATCCGTGAAGTACTTCGTGAACAGGTTGAGCGAAGAGCCCGCCTGCTCGAAGCCGGACCAGAAGAGCACCGATCCGAAGAACAGCA
>CAYZGY010000411.1:0-7277 GCA_964478085.1 uncultured Planctomycetia bacterium | reverse complement strand
CGCGCCGCGCAAGGCTCGCGAGGCCGATGTCTACGCCTGGTTCGAGGAACGCTTCGACACGCCGATCAACATCTTCACCACCGGTGAGAGTTTCCGCGAGCCGAAGCAGCTCACCGACCTCAACTCCTTCCTCGGCGAGTTCGCGTGGGGTCGCGCGGAGCTGGTCGAGTTCCAGAGTCGACGTGGCGACGCGCTCCAAGGCGCCCTCTACTACCCAGCCGGGTACGCCCCCGAGAAGAAGTATCCGATGATCGTCATCATCTACGAGACGCTCTCGGACAACGTACACCGCTTCCGACCGCCGTCGGAGCTCAACGCGTACGACACTTCGGTGTGGACGAGCGAAGGGTACTTCGTGCTCCAACCAGACATCGTCTACCGTCCACAAAATCCCGGCCTCTCCGCCGTCGACTGTGTCATTCCGGCTGTCGAGTCGATCCTCGCGACGGGAAAGATCGACCCCAAACGTGTCGGGCTCGTCGGGCACTCCTGGGGCGGCTACCAAACAGCCTTCCTCGTCACGCAGACGGACGTCTTCTCGGCGGGCGTCGCCGGCGCCCCGCTCACGAACATGATGAGCATGTCGATGAATGTCTACTGGAACTCGGGGCAGACGAACGCGTGGATCTTCCACGAGAGCCAAGGACGCATGGATCGCCCCTTTTGGCGCGACATCGACACCTACGTAAATAACTCGCCGGTCTTCAACATCGACCGGCTCGACACGCCACTCCTCGTCGCGTTCGGCGACAAGGACGGAGCGGTCGATTGGCACCAAGGCATCGAGATGTACAACGCCGCGAGACTCGCGGGGAAAGAGCTCGTCATGCTGGTCTACGCCGGCGAGAATCACGGCCTCGCCAAGAAGCCGAATCGTCTCGACTACCACTACCGCGTTCTCCACTGGTTCGACCACTACCTCAAGGGCGACGAGGCGAAGAAGTGGGTCACGGACGGCATTTCCCATCTCGAGCGCGAACGGGAGCTGGAGAAGGAGAAGACAGAGAAGCGGAAGAAAGAAACACGTCCGAGCTCTCCCTAACCGGGAAACAGCATCTCGGCGACACGGTACGTATTCGCATGCGCCTCGACGATGTCGTCGATGTCCGTCGAGTATCCGCCACCGAGACTCGTCGCGATGGGAACGGAGAGGTCTTTCGCCCAGGTGTAGACCATCTCGTCACGGCACCGTAATCCTTCCACAGTGAGCGACAGTCGACCGAGGCGATCCGTCGCGAGCGGATCGACCCCGGCGACGTAGAAGATCAGCTCCGGTCGAAAGGCCGCGACGTCGCCGAGCGCTCGTTCGAGCGCCTCGAGGTACTCGGTGTCCCCGGTGCCGTCGTCGAACTCGACATCGAGTGTGCTGCGAGACTTCTCGAAGGGCCAGTTGTGCCGGCCGTGGAGGCTAAGGGTGAAGACGTCCTCGTCCGTGAGAAAGATCGACGCCGTGCCGTTTCCCTGGTGGACGTCGCAGTCGACCACCGCGACGCGCCGGACAAAACCTCGATTTCTTACCGAACCGATGGCGACGGCGACATCGTTAAAGAGACAGAAACCCTCACCTCGATCCGCCATCGCGTGATGGGTGCCGCCGGCCAGGTTTCCCGCTGCGCCTTCACGCAAGGCCCACTCGGCCGCGGCGATCGTGCCCGCGACCGAACATCGGCTGCGACGCACGAGGCTCGGCGACCAAGGAAAGCCGATCGCCTTCATTTCGCGTGCGTCGAGTGTGCCGTTGAAGACCCGCTCGACGTAGCCTGCGGCGTGCACTCGCTCGAGATCCTCGCGCGGGCAGAGCTCCGGCTCGAGAAACTGGGAGTCGTCGATCGTCCCCTCCCGCGTGAGGCGCTCCCGCACCAGCGGGTACTTGTCCATCGGGAATCGATGGCCCTCGGGCAGGTCGATTCGGAAAATGTCGGCGTAGGTGTACTTCAAGGTTTGTAACGAGCGGAAAGCCCATGTGACTCGACCCGTGAGCAACCTTAGAATTCCGACATGAGCGGGACATCGTCCAGACGAAAACTGGCCTTGGGCTTCGGAATCGTGGTCGTCGTGCTCGTTGCGGGAAGCGCGATCCTCTTTCACGAGCCGCTCTGGCATCGCTGGCTCGCGAATCGCGCGGCCGACGCGCTAGCGGCCGAGGATTTCGATCCGTCGAACCCGGGCGAGCATTTCGAGACCATCCTCGCCGCAGGTCCCGATGGCGACGTCGCCCTCGCACGACTCCTCGGTGACTCGCGTTATCGCGTCTGGACGAACGCGGTCTACCTTCTCGACGTGCGACTCTCCGAGGGAGAGCGCGAGGCGTTCATCGCACGGCTGCGCGAACGCGACCTCCACACGCTCGTCCGCTACCTACTCGTCCAGCCCTACCGACGCTCGACCGAGTGGCGCGCCGACTACGCACCGATGATCGCGCCCAAGTCGGCGCAGACGTCCGAAATGGTCGACAAGATGCGGACGTACTGGACGGGGGACAAAGACGGGAGACTGCCCCCGAACGCGAAGGCCCTGCACTTCCTCGAGGCCATCCTCGACCGCGAGATCGACTACGCGAGCGACGAGCGCTACTACCATCGACTCGAGATGCGTGCCATCGCCGCTCTCTCGACGATGCTCCCGCGCGGCTGGACGACGAGAGAGCCAAATGATCCCGCGCTCGCCGCTCTCGCTCGCGTCGCGAAGACGCATCCAGATGACGAGGTTCGCTTCTTCGCGACCGTACGACTGCTCCAATCGCACGGGCCGAGCACGACGACACTCTGGGCAGCGTTGAGCACCTGGGACCAGATCTCTCTCCTGTCCGAGAAATCACCAAGCGAGGCTCCGGTCTCCGTCGGTGAGCACGTCTTGCGATTCGCTCCCGTCGAGCGCGACGCCGTTCTTTGGCCGCTCGTCTATTTCGATCACCCGCGGAGCGCCACAATTCTCGCGCGGCTCTGGAAAGCCGCGCGCCACCGAGAGACCGTCGAGGCCGCGCTCGCCAGACGATTCCCCGAGCTTCCTCTCACCCCACCGAGCACGACGAGCATCAAAGGTCGCGCGCTCGCTCTTCTCGAAGGTGACGCAGCGTCGCGTCGCGCGGGCGCCTACGTGCTTTCCTTGCTCGGCCTCTCGCAGCATCGAGCCAAGATCGAAACGCTTCGAGCGGCGGCTGTCGACGGGATGGATCGCAAGGCCCTCGACCTCGCGCTCATCGGTCTCGGGGCGAAGCTCGACGCGACGCCCTTCCTCGAGAAGCTCCAAGGTGATTTCGAAGCGCAGTACCTCTGGATCGCCGACCCCCGGATCGAGCCGCCCCCCGATCTCGTGCCCTTTCTCGTCCCCTTCGTCGAAGACTCGCAGGACACGATCTCCTCGTGGCCGAACATCGACAACTCTCGCGGGCTTTACACGGGATTCTGGCAGCGACGCGACAAACGTGAGGAGTACCACCGCGGAGCCCTGCGCATCGCGTGGTACGGCACGACTCTCCTTCGATCGGGACGTCTCGATATCCTCACGGCTCATTTCGAGTGGTTCACCGAAAAGATGAGCGGTCCAGCTGCGCAGGGATTCCTCTTCGCACACGGCAGGTCCGGTCTCGAGCTCGCCGACTACATCGACGACCCGGCCATCCCCGACTTCAGCCACGCTCTTCGCTTCGCCTCGAACGTTACGGCCGGAGATATCCGGAAGCACGTGAGAAAATGGTGGGACCAGAACCAGGAACGCCTACACTGGAATGCGGAACGACGCGTTTGGGAACTCGAGGACGATGACGAAACGCCGAAGTCGAACTAAGCGCATCGTCGTCGTCGTCACGGTCTGCACGTTCACGATCGGCGCGATCTCGACTGCCCTCTGGATCTGCGGCGACCACCTCTGGGCTCGCTGGAAGGCGGGCGCCGTCCGTGGGGAGCTCGCTGCGGAGAACTTCCTGCCGACGAACCCCGGTCCGGAATGCGAGGCGCTCTTCGGCGACCCGAACCTCGGAGCGCTCGTCTGGGAGAGGCTCCTCGAGGACGGCGAATATCGCGTCTGGACGAATCTCGTCGCACTCATCGACTCGCGACTCAACGACGTGGCGCGCGGAAATTTCATCTCCTACTTGCGCGAATCCAGCTCACTCGCGCTCGTCCGATACCTTCTGATTCAGCAGTACAGCGAAGAGTCGAAGTGGCGAGGTACCATCGACCTGGTCGGATTGAAGGCGTTCGGCGTTCCGCCGTCAATGCTTTCCTCAGAACGAACCGACGACGACGAGGCTGTCTACTGGACGGGATCGACAACGGGAGTCACGAGCCTCTCGAGCGCGGCGCTCGACTTTCTCGGAGACGTGCTCGCGAATCGTATCGGCTACGAGCGGAAGGATCGCTATCGCGACGTCTTTCATTGGCGCGCGATTGCCGCGCTCGTCCACGCGCTTCCCCGAGGTGAGCGCGGCCAGCCTCTCCCCGAGGACCTCACGCTCGATGCAAAACACCATCGCGTGCTCGAGCTACTGGACGGTTTTCGACAGAAATCTCGCTCCTACCGTCTCCGATACATGATCGCCGCGCGTCTTCGCACCCGATCGGGCCATTTTAGCTCTGCCCGATTCCATGACGTCTACGAGGTCAAGCAGTCCATCTCCCAAGGGCTTCGGAAACGCCACCGAAATCGATTGACGCGCGAGGGAACGACTTGGAAAGTCGAAGAGCCCGAGAGGGCGGACCGCCCCGAACTCCCCGTCCTCATCGATGCCGGACATCCGCGGACGATCGAGTTCGCGCTCGACATTCTCGAAATCGATGGCGAAACGCGGCCCCTTCACGAGGTCATCGCAGGACTGCCTCGGAGCCCCTACAGTCCCGAGTCGATCGACGAGCCTGTCGTCGAGTGGAATCGTGCCGATCACACCGCGGCGTCGAGCTGCTCGGAATACGCGGCGATGCTCGCTGCGAGGCTCGGAGACCTGGAGGCTCTCGCGACGATGCGCCAACTTGCCACCGCAGAGAAAGACCCAGATCGAGAACTGATCCTCGAATCGGCCATCGCGCGCCTATCCGCGTCGAGAATACCGGCCGGCATCTTCCACAGCGAGGATGCTGACGACGCCCGTAAATTCTTCTCATGGCGCAGGCCAAGGCTGCCGAGGCGCGAGGGTCCAGATCAGGAAAGCCTGGATCCCCCGTTCCCCTTCTTCTTCGGAGCCGCCGATGTGCAGAACGCGCAAGGGTTCTCGTCGCAAGTCAGGCTGAATTGGCTCGGCGCAAACCCTTGGATGGCCGAGTGGCTCAATCGTTTCAACAGAGAGGAAGTTACCGAGCAACTCTTTCGACAGGCGATCCAGACAGGAGACCACGGCGCACTGGAGGACATCCTCTTCCTCGGCGCTGCTCTCTTCGCCGAGCCCACTCCCTATTTCGAGCTCGTTCGAGAGGCGCCCAGCTGGTCACGCGATACGCTGATTACGGCTTACGATCCGTCGCTGTGCTGGCCTGACATCCGCGAGAAGTTCCTGTCCGACCCCTCGAGCTTCGAGTGGAACCCGAAGACGAAGCGCTGGCGAATTCGCCCCATGCGTCAAGGCCCGAAGCCGCGAGAAGTCCGGGACGAAGACCGATAAGCCGCGCACGAAAAACCTCACGACACGGTGACGCGCGTCGCACAGCCGCTATCGAAACATCGGCGGGGAGGCCGAAGCGGCGACGGGAAGCCGGCCGATGGGCCCCGGCGTGCTCGCGACGACGAGCTACGACTCCTTCGCGGTCGAAGACGGAGACGGACGCGAACCCGTCGGACGACCGCCGATCCTTTTCATCCTCTTCAAGTGCGTCTTCTGGATCTTCGCGACGCTGAGCTACCTCGTGACGAAGGTGCTCTCGGTCGCGATCTCCCGCAAGCGCGAGTTTCTCGCCGACGCCCACGCGGTCGAGATGTGTCGCGAGCCGCTCGCTCTCGCCGAAGCCCTTCACAAAGCTGCGGACAAGTACCACGGCGTCGTCGGTCTTTCGTCGCGGTTCTCGTCGTTGTTCCTCTTCAGTTTCCGGCACGAAAAACGCAACGCGAAAACGGACGCCCTTTCGAGTCTCTTCAGCACGCACCCTCCGGTCGGAGAGAGGCTCGAGCGGCTGCTGCGCTGGGCACGTGCGAATCCCGACTCCCTCGAGGGATTCACGGATGGCGAGCCGATCGAGGCACCACCGAAGCTCGACATGGACCACCATCGCTAACTCGTGCGTAACGGAGACGAGCGGGAAGGGCCTTTCCATCCGGTTCAAGTCGTCGCGCTCCCCCACTTTCGCCCCACGACTTGGGTTTGCGAGGTCGGCTCGAACGACATCACACGAGCCGAAAACCTCGAGCTCTTCATGACGATGCTCGGCCTCGGACCGAGCGACGCCTGCAACTTTCCGCCGATCCCCTGCCCGGGCTGCGGAAACCTCGCCGAGAAAGGCTTCTACTCGTACCTGACGCGCGTCGTCATCGACCAGTGCCTGCCACCCGGACTGCGGTGCCATGTGGCTCGATACGGGCGAGCTCGAGCGCCGCCGGATCCTCGTCGAGGAGCAGGTGCCGTCGCTGCTCGAGAACGCCGGCGCATAACGCTCACGGACGATTTTTCGCCCCGCCGAACGGCCTCGATCGAACCGAACTCCGCTTCTTCGCCGTGAATAAAGCCGGTACAATGCGCGGTCGAACCAGAAACGAACCCTTTCGATGAACCTCGAGGTCGGTCCATGAACGCTCGTCTTCTTTCTTCGAACACGCGTCTCCTCGCCTGCTCGCTCGTTACTCTCCTCACGGTCGCGTCGATCGCGAACGCCGAGAACTGGCCTCGCTTCCGCGGCCCCGACGGCGCCGGCGTCGCCAGCGCGAAGGGTCTCCCGATCGAGTGGAGCGACACGGACAACGTCACGTGGAAGGTGCCGATGCCGGGCAAGGGCGCTTCGAGCCCGATCATCTACGGCGACAAGATCTTCGTCGCGTGCTACAGCGGCTACGGCGTCGCGAAGGACGAGGGCGACCGCAGCGATCTCAAGCAGCACATCCTCTGCATCGACAAGAAGTCGGGAAAGATCCTCTGGGACAAGTCGCGCAAGTCGGAGAATCGCGTCAAGGGCTACGGTGGCTTCATCAAGCTTCACGGTTACGCGTCGTCGACGCCCGCTTGCGACGGTGAGGCGGTCTACGGTTTCTTCGGCGTCAACGGTGCGATCGCCTACGACATGAAAGGCAAGCTCCTCTGGACGAAGAACCTCGGCACGAAGACTCACGGCTTCGGCACGGCGAACTCGCCCGTCGTCTAC
>CAYZGY010000410.1:2962-7284 GCA_964478085.1 uncultured Planctomycetia bacterium | reverse complement strand
GCCAATCGATAGATTTTCGCCGCGTTCTTCGAGAGCAGCTTTTCTTGGTCCTCGAGACTGCGACCGCCGAGAATCGTACGCAGAGCCGCGACCCAGTCGCGCAGCGACGCCGTGAGATTGCAGACCGGCCAGTCCGAGCCGAAACAGACGCGGTCCGGCCCGAACTCGTCCAGACAGTGGTTGACGATCGGCGCGAGCGTCTCGTGATTCCAGCTCCCCTTCGGCGCGCGCGCGACGATGCCCGAGATCTTGCAGTAGACGTTTTCGATCTGTGCGAGCTCCGCGATGTCGCGTCGCCAGCCGGCTTCGTCGTGCCAGGGCTCTTCCTTCGTCGTCTTGGCGAGCGCACCGAACGCTTTCGGGTCGGCGTTGCCGCAGTGATCGACGACGAAGCGTGTCCCCGGACACTTGCGCGCGAGCGCGGCCGCATCGGCGAGCTCGGTGGGGCGAATGCAGAAGTCGAAGTTGAGGTTGAGCTCCCCGAGGAGCTTCATGCTGCTGACGAAGGTCTCCGTCAGGCAGTGGCTCTTCGGCGCCGACGGGACGTGGAGGACTTGGCGCACACCCTTGATCTCGGGCGAGCCGGCGAGCTTCTCGATGTAGGCGCGGAAGCCCTCGGAGCCCGGCCTTCCCGAGATGATCGCGGCCATCGTCGGATGGTCGTCGCTCCTCGAGAGAGCGATAACGTGCTCGGCCTCGGCGACCTGCTGGTCGGGGGCGACGTCGACCTCCATGTAGACGGCGCGATCGATCCCCGTGCCCTCGGCCGCGGCGAGGTAGTCCTTGGTCACGTAGCTGCGCGCCAAGACCGGAGGCGCGGTCTCGAGCCACGGCGGCTGGAACTTCTCGAGGTCCCAGAGGTGCTGGTGAGTGTCGGTGATCGAAAGCTCTTCGGCGCTCGCCGGTATCGAGGGCTCCTCCTTGCCTTCGGGCGATCTGCAGGAGCTGAGCGAGCTCGCGCTGCCGATCCCTGCCGCGGCGATCGTCGCGCTGACGGCACGTTTCGTGAACTCTCGTCGATCCATCATGTTCTCTTCCTCGGTGCGGTCTCGGGTCGCTGGTCGAACGCCGCATTCTATCCCGAGAGAGCCGATCGATGCGAACCCCGACGTCGGGTCTTGAACACCGCGGCCGAAGCGGATACGAAGGCGGTTTCGTTTCGTCCACTCGAGCGCTCTTCGGCATGCCCCTCCTCACCCTTCGCGATGTCGTCGCCGGATTCGGCGGACCGCCTCTCCTCGATGGCGTCTCGGTCGCGATCGACGACGGCGAGCGTGTCGCGCTCGTCGGCCGCAACGGCATGGGCAAGACGACGCTGCTCCGGTTGATTGCCGGCGATATGCAGCACGACTCGGGCGAGATCCAGCGGCTTCCGGATTTGCGCGTCGCCAGTCTCGTGCAGATCGTGCCTCCCGAGATGAGCGGGACCGTCTTCGAGAACGTCGCGCTCGGACTCGACGGGATCGGGGAGCGAGTTTCGACGCACCATCGGCTCACGGTCGCCGGTGATCTCGACGAGATCGAGGCCATCGTGCTCGAGGCCGCGGAGCAGTCGATTCAGGCCGCCGACGCTTGGCCGCTCTTTCAGAAGGTCGAGGCCGTGATCTCGCGGCTCGATCTTCCCGCGGACGAACGGGTCGGGCCTCTCTCAGCCGGGCTCCGTCGCCGCGTTCTGCTCGGGCGTGCGCTCGTCCGCGATCCCCAGCTCCTGATTCTCGACGAGCCGACCAACCACCTCGATGTCGACTCGATCGAGTGGCTCGAGGGTTTTCTCAACGCGTTCACGGGCGCCGTGCTGTTCGTGACGCACGACCGCTTCTTCCTCGAGCGTGTCGCTCGGCGCATCCTTGACCTCGATCGCGGCCGACTCGCGAGCTACGACTGCTCCTGGGCCAAGTATCTCGAGCGAAAGCAGGAAGAGCTCGACGTCGAGGCGGAGCAGAACAAGCTCTTCGACAAGAGGCTCGCCGAGGAGGAGAAGTGGATTCGCAAAGGCGTCAAGGAGCGCCGCAAGCGGAACATGGGTCGTGTGCGAGAGCTTATCGAGATGCGTCGCGAGCGGCAGGAGCGTCGCGAGCGACTCGGCTCGGTGCAGATGGTCGCCCAGGAAGCCGAGCGCAGCGGGCGGCTCGTCATCGAGGCGAAGAACATCGACTTCTCGTACGAAGAGCCGCCGCGAGAGATCGTCTCCGAGTTTTCGACGACGATTCAGCGCGGCGATCGTATCGGCATCGTCGGCGCGAACGGCACGGGAAAGACGACGCTGATTCGGCTGCTGCTCGGCGAGCTCGAGCCTCTCGACGGAAGCGTGCGCCACGGAACCCATCTCGAGATCTCCTACTTCGACCAGCTGCACGCTAGCCTCGACGACGAGAAGAAGGTCCAGGAGAACATCTCGACCGACTCGGACATGGTTCGGGTGGGAGATCGCTCGAGGCACATCGTCGGCTACCTCGGGGATTTTCTCTTCACGCCGCTACAGATTCGTGGCCCCGTGAAGAATCTCTCCGGCGGTGAGCGCAATCGACTCCTCCTCGCGCGCGTTTTCGCGCGACCGTCGAACGTCTTGGTGCTCGACGAGCCGACGAACGATCTCGACATCGAAACGCTCGAGCTCCTCGAGGAGATGCTGCTCAACTACACGGGGACCGTGCTCGTCGTCAGTCACGATCGCGCGTTTCTCGACAACGTCGTCACGAGTGTCTTCGCGTTCGATTCGGACGGTCGCGTACGCGAGTACGTCGGCGGCTTTTCGGATTGGCTGCGCCAGCGACCGGGCGGCGAGGCCGAGCAAGAGCTCGCGAAGCAGGTCGCGAAGAAGAGCGCGCCGAAGAAGAGGGGCGAGCCCGTCGAGCCGGACGCGCCGCGCAAGCTCACGTACCTCGAGCAGAAGGAGCTCGAGAAGCTCCCTGCGCGTCTCGAGGAGCTCGAAGAGGCGAAGCAGGAGCTGCTCACCGAGATGGAGAAGCCCGAGTTCTACGAGCGCGAGCGCACCGAGGTCGACGCGGCGTCACGCAAGCTCTCGGAGCTCGACGAAGAGCTGACGGCGACTTACGCGCGCTGGGAGGAGCTCGAGGCGAGAGCCTAGTCGCGGTCGTTTCGCGGGGGCCCGTGCTTTCCGCGATTCTTCCTCGGTGGGAAACGTCGGTCTTCACGACGTGGTGGCCCATCTCCACGGAAGCCGCCTTCTCGCCCCTGCCCCTTCGGCGGGGTGAATTTCGCGCGCTCGATACGGAGCGAAGGGTCGCGCTCGTCGCGCTGTCGAGCTTTCGACTCGAAGGCGCTCGCGACTGCCTTGGAGACGTCGAAGAGGCTGCCGTTGGGACCGACGATGATCGCTCCGATCTCACGGCTCGTTACGCCGCCACGGCGACAGACCATCGCGAGAACCCGTTTGGGGTTGGCGCCTCGACGCTCGCCGTAGTTCGTGAAGAATCGATCGTACGACCCGTCGCGACGTTCGGAGCCGCGGAATCCTTTGTCCCGGAAGCCCCGATGGGAGGGCCGCTGAGAAGGACCGCCGCGCCCGTTCTGGGAGCGGCGATCCGAATCGTCGCTGTCGAACGGAATCCGCGGAGCGTACTCACGGCGTTCCCGACGTTGATCGACGCGTCGATCGTTGCGGTCGCGACGTCCACCGAAGTCGAGCTCGAAAGGCTCTCGCGGCAGCTTGGGCCGACATCGCTCCAGGAGCTCCGCGACGACGATCTCCGGATTGCGGCCGTCGAGCAGCTTGCGGGCGCTCTCGATCCACCTGGAGTCGCCTTCGGCATCGTCACTCGCGAGTCGCGCGTCGATCTCGTTGCGGAGCTCTTCCTGATCTCGCGCGAAGAGTGTCGCGTGGACGTCACGTCGGTTCGGAACTTCCCGCCACTCGATCTGGATCTTCGCGGCGCGGAGCATTCGCTCGACGTTCTTCAGCTTGTAGTGCTGGGCGAGCAGGATGCTACGACCCTTGCGACCGGCGCGTCCCGTTCGTCCGCTGCGGTGGGTGTAGACCTCGATGTCCCTCGGCGCCGACGTGTGGATGACCGTCGAGACATCGGGCACGTCGAGTCCGCGCGCAGCGACATCGGTCGCGACGAGGACTCGTGTCGTCCCGTTGCGAAACGCGTTGAGCGTGCGTGTT
Organism: uncultured Planctomycetia bacterium; assembly: GCA_964478085.1. Taxonomy (GTDB): domain Bacteria; phylum Planctomycetota; class UBA8108; order UBA8108; family UBA8108; genus CAYMLL01. Next base: position 3,155 of record CAYZGY010000410.1, on the reverse strand, counting down.
CTCTCGGACTGTTGGAGCTCACCACTGAGGCAGAGCGCCGCGAAGCCGTCGTTCGCCAAGCGCTCCGAGAGCTCGGAGGCCTCGGCGCGTGTCTTGACGAAGATCAGCGCACGGCGGCGATGGTTGAGGAGCAGGAGATTGACGAGGACCTTGTAGCGGTCGTCGAGCCGCGTCGGGTACGCGAGGTGCTCGG
>CAYZGY010000410.1:0-2952 GCA_964478085.1 uncultured Planctomycetia bacterium | reverse complement strand
GTCCTTGTTCGCCTCGCCGAGTCGCGTTCCCTGGATGTGGAGCGCGTTCGTCTGGTAGCGATCGGCGAGATTCTGGACCTCCCGCGGAAAGGTCGCCGAGACGAGGTGCGTGCGACGCTCCGGCGAAGCCGCTTCGAGGATCGCCTCGAGCTCGTCGCGGAAGCCGAGGTCGAGCATCTGGTCCGCCTCGTCGAGGACGAGGTGCTCGACGAGGCTGACGTCGAGGGCGTTCGCCTGGATGTGGTCGAGCATGCGCCCCGGCGTTCCGACGACGATCATCGGCTTCGTCGAGAGCACCTGACGCTCACGCCAGACGCTCGTCCCGCCGGTGACGCACTCGCAGCGAATCGCTCGGATCGCGGCGAAGAGCCACGAGAGCTCTTCGCTCACCTGGGCTGCGAGCTCGCGCGTCGGGACGACGATGAGGACGTACGGACCGAAGCGCCCACGAGGGTCCGTCGCATCGATCGCTCGCTGGAGCAGGACAGGGGAGACCGCGAGGCCGATGGCGACCGTCTTGCCCGATCCCGTCTGCGAGGAGATGCGAAGATCGGAATCCGTGCCGGCTCTCTCTAACGCGGCGACCTGCACCGAGGTCAAGCTCTGGAAGCCTCGCTGCGTGATCGCCGTCCGGAGGGAGCTCGGGACGAACTCGAGCGCTGCGACGCCGGCCTCATCGACGCTGGCGTCTTTCTGAGCTGATCGCGAGGGAGGCTCGGATTCGAGGGATGTCTCGGAGCTCGAAGGTTCGTGGTTCATCGTCGTGACTCGCTGCCGTGCTTCGGTGCCGAGCGCGTTCTCAGGCGGAGAACAGGTCGGCATAGCGGCCACAGAAAACCGTCCGGGGGCGACCGCGGGAAAGTCGGACGATTCTACGCACGAGTCGGCGAACTGACAAAGGAATCCGGGGATTTCGCAGAATGTACGGTTCTGCGAAGCCCCCGGACGGTTTTCGGAACTTCTTTCGAGCTGATCCAGGCTCAATTCCCGGAGATTCTCACCCGATCCTGCTTCTTCGCCGAGCCCTGGTGGATCGTCACGCGATGGGGGAATTTCTCCGCGCCGCGCGAGGGTACTTCGAAGGTGGCCTCGATCGTGCGGTAGTCGAAGGACTTCACGGGGATCTCGCTCTCGAACTCGACGTCGCCGGCGTACTGGAGGCGAACCTCGATGCGGATCGGCTTGTCGCGGTAGTTGCGGATCTCGTGGACCGCTCGACGGTGCTCATCCCAGCCCGAGACGTAGTTGTTGCCGTGGAAGAGGAAGTTGTCACGGGCGGTGTCGAGGTTGCGCCGCTCGTAGACCACGAGATCGTCCACGCCGAGGTTGACCTCGATCTCCGCGTCGATCGGCACGTAGTGGAGCGTCTGCTGGCCGAGGTAACGCAGTCCGTCCGCCGCCGTCTTGCGGAGCACGCGGACTTGCCCGTTCGGTAGGGGGCTGTCGCCGAGCTCGTGCTCGGTGTCGTTGCGCCAGATGAAGAAGCGCTGCGGGCGGACGCCGTACTGGTAGTCACGCAGGCGGTAGACGATGTCGAACTTCGCATCGAGCGCGGTGATCGCGTTCATTCGCTTCGACCAACCGTTGCGAATCGTCTCGTTGCCCTTGACCGTGAACATGAAGTACTCGCTGACGCCTTCCTTGACGATCTTCCTCTCGCTGGCTCGGACGCGCCGGCGCTGTCCCTCGCGGCTTCCGCCGCGGCCGAGAAGACCTTCGCGGCGGCTCGGTTCTTCAGCCGTCGGTACCTGTCGTTGTCGGCCTTCGGAACCGTCTGGAGTCCCGAGCGGCGAGCGAGCTCGGCGATCTTCTCGACGAGCTGGATCTTGCCGACGATGAGACGCACGGTCGCGTTCTCGTACTCCTCGCCCGAGTTGTTGTAGACGCGGACGAAGCCTCGGAAGTCCATCTTCGTCTCGTCGGGATTCGCAATAGCGGTGTAGTCCATCCTCCACGTCAGACCGCTCGTGAAGTAGCACACCTCGACGAGGCAGGATCCGTCGAACTCGGACTGGACGTTCCAGATGAGGTGTTGTGGCTTCTGACCCGGAAAGACGGTGTCGATGATCTCGACCTGGTTCTGCTTCTCGAGGGGGCGAAGCTCGACACTCGTCGGGTCGATCAGCGTGCCCGCCCAGGAGAACTGGAGGCGGTTCTCGCCTTTTCTCAGCGTGACCGAGCGACGCTCTCGGACGAGGGTCAGATCTTCCGCGTTGTAGATCGTCAGCTCGGTGCCTTCGCGATCGGGAAGGGTTACGAGATCGACGTTCTTGGCGGAAGCGACGGGCGTCACGACCGAGACGGCGAGACAGGCGAAGAGGGCGACGAGCGCCGCGCGCTCGCGAATTCGTGGCTGGTGCATCGTTCGTCCCTTTCTTACCAGAGGTTCTTGAGCGTGAAGTGAAAGCGAACGACGAGCTTCTGCGAATCGGCGTCTTCTCCTCGGCGGCGCGCGGGAAGGTCGACGGAGAGCTTGGGAGTCGCCTGGCACTCGGGGTAGGTGATGCGAAGGGCATCCGACCTCGTGGCACCGAGCTTACACTCGACGTCACCTTGCGCCGGACGGGCGTACTGAGCTGCGACGCGATTGAGTTGCTCGAGAATGTCGAGCGTGCAGGGCTTGTCGCGGAAGTTCTCGATCTCGTACTTGATCACGATCTCCTGATCGAAGAGGTTGCCGCGGATGACTCGACGGTCGTTCTTCTCGATCGTCCGCCGGCAGACGACGTCGCGTGACTGCCCGAGGAACAACTTCGCCGTGCCGTCGAGCGGGGTCAGAGGCGCGATGTCCTCTCCGATGAACGCCTCGCCGCCGCGACCGTCCGCGACGAAGATGCGTGCCTTGCCCGGCTGGAGCGGGAAGGCCCCGAGCCCGCTGTCCTTGTCGTTCTCGAGGACGTAGTGGAGCGCGATCGGGGAAGCGAAAGGCTCGTTCGCGTTGAGAGGACCGTT
>CAYZGY010000409.1:0-7286 GCA_964478085.1 uncultured Planctomycetia bacterium | reverse complement strand
CGGCGCTCCAACGCGTGAAGGCCGAGCCCGCGTGGAAGATCGCCGAAGGACTCGTCGTACGAGCGGAGGACGCCGACGATCACAACATCCCGAAGATGGTCTGGTTCGGTGTCGAGCCACACGTACCCCAGAGCCCCGAGCGCGCCGTCGCGCTCGCGAGCTCGAGTCGCCTGCCGCTCGTATCGCGTCACATCGCGCGACGTCTCGCCGATGCGGACAAGCTCGTGGCGCTCGTCGGCGCGCTCGACATGAGCACGCCGAGTCGCGTCGCGATGCTTCACGGCATGCGCGACGGTCTCGAGAACCGACGCAACGTCAAGCCGCCAGCGAATTGGACGGAGGTTTACGCCACGCTCGAGTCGAGCGACGTCGCGGAGGTCCGCTCGCTCGCGGTCCAGCTCGCACAACACCTCGGCGACAATGGAGCGGCTCGCAAGCGCCTCGCGACCGTCAAGGATGCCCAGGCGAAGGCCGGCGAACGCCGCGACGCGCTCCACGCTCTCGCACGTCAGCAGTTCGGAGAGCTCAAGCCGGCTCTCTTCGAGCTCCTCGACGACGCGGCTCTCCGCCAAGACGCGATCCGTGCGATGGCCTCCTTCGAGGACGCGAAGATCACCGAGACGCTCCTCGCGCGCTACGCGAAGCTCAGTCGTGAGGAGAAGCTCGAGGCTGTACACACGCTCTCGTCGCGCCCGAAGTCGGGTTGGAGCCTCGCCCAGGCGATCAAGAGCCAGGCCGTTCCCCGTCGCGACATTCCCGCCTACGTCGCGCGGCAACTCCGTCGCGTCGTCGGAAGCGGCTTCGTCGAGATTTGGGGACCGATCGACGCGATCCCCGCCGAGACGGCGCAGCTTCTCGCGAAGTACCGTGAGCTTCTGACCCCGCAGACGGTCGCCAAGGCGAACGCGAACAGAGGCCGCTCGGTCTTCGAACGCACATGCGCGAGTTGCCACAAGCTCTACGGCGAAGGCGGACAGATCGGACCGGACATCACCGGAGCGAATCGCGGCGACATGAACTATCTCCTCGGTAACATCCTGACGCCGAGTGACGTGATTCAGGACGACTACAAGATGCTCCTCGTGCTCACGACGGGAGGACGCTTCTACTCGGGCATCCTCGCGGGTGAGGACGATCGCCAGATTCAGCTGCGCATCGTCGGCGAGGACCGCCCCGTCAGCATCGCGAAGTCGTCGATCGCATCGCAGGAAGTCGCGGACGTCTCGATGATGCCGGAGGGCATCATCCGCGATCTCACCGAGCAGGAAGTGCTCGCCCTCATCGCCTACCTGCAGACGACGAAGCAGGTCGCTCTGCCGCCCAAGAGCGACGCGAAATAGCTCGCGGGTCCAGGACGGAGGTTCGGGAACACGCTTGCTCCCGAACCTCGCTCGACGTTGACTGGTGTGTCTAGGCGAAGCCCCTGCGACGTATGCCGATTCGTTTCCTTCCATCGAGATCACTGCGCCACCGTTCTGTCCTGATCGGTGTGGCGCTAGCCGCTGCGTGCCTGTCGGCGAGTTGTCGCGTGCATGACGTCGAGCACGATGCCCCGCCACGCACATGGATTCCGTCCAAATTCGAGCGGGCGTCTGGAACGGCCGACGAGCGAGCTGAGCAAGCCTCGACGGCCTGGTGGAAGAGCTTCGACAATCCGCACCTGAACCAGCTCATCGACCATGCGTTCGCGTTCAATCAAGACCTACTCGCCCTCCACGCTCGCGTTCGACAAGCCGACGCTCTTCTCCGACGAAGCGGCGCGAGACTGCTCCCTGCGTTAGACGCACGCGGAGATTACGACTATCGCTTCGAGTCGTCGGACGATCACTCGCAGTCGTCTGGTCTCGGGCTCGACCTCAGCTGGGAGGTCGATCTCTGGAAGCGGCTCGAGTCCGCCGAGCGTGCTCGCGAGCTCGAGGCGAGCGCCGCACGAGACGATTTCCGTGCGCTGCGCCTCCTTCTCGCTGCCGCGATCACGCAGACGTACTTCGAGATCCAGGAGAGCCTCGAGCAGATTGGCCTCCTCACCGGCCAGATCGAGATCAACGAGACGTTCCTCGATCTGAAGAAGCTCCGATTCGGGCAAGGCCTTTCGTCGGTCGTCGACGTGCTCCAGCAGCGGGAGCAGCTCGCGTCGACTCGCGCTCTCCTCCCGATCGTCGAGGGGCGTCTCGAAGAGCTAGAGAGCGTGCTCGCGACACTTCTCGGTACCACACACAGCGATGAGTACTTTCGAAACGCCCGCCCGATCGAAGATCCGCCCGCGCTCCCGAGCACCGGAGTTCCGGCCGACCTCCTGGTCCACCGCCCAGATCTCCGCGCAGCGCACGATCGGCTTGTCGCGGCCGACTACCGGGTCGCCGAGGCTGTCGCCGATCGCTTCCCTCGACTGCGAATCGGGGCTGGAGCAGGGTTCGGAGGTGTTCCGAGGCTCGACACCGTCGTCGCTTCCGCGTTCGCCGGCCTCGTCGCCCCACTCTACGACGCGGGCACGCGACGTGCCGAGGCAGACCTGCGACGCGCGCGTGTCGACGAAGCGCTCGCCGACTACTCCCAGCGGTTCGTGACCGCGGTCCACGAGGTCGAATCCGCAAGCATCCTCGAGCGAAAGCAGGCCGAGCACGTCGAGCGGCAAACCGAGCAGCTCGCGATCGCTCGGGAGCTTCTCGTCGAGACGCGCCACCGCTACTCGCAAGGATTGACGGACTACCTTCCCGTGCTGACGGCCATCGCGACCGTACAAGAGCTGGAGAGGGATCTGCTGACGAGCCGTCGACGACGCCTCGGTTATCGCGTCGCGCTTCAGCGTGCTCTGGGTGGATCGGTCATCTCGACGATGCGGATCAACTTCTTCCCCCCGACGTTCAAGACGCACCACGGCGACTCCTCATGACCGACGCCGCCCCTCAGTCTCGGCCACGACGCCTCCAAAGCGCGCTCTTCGCGCTCGTCGTTCTCATCGTGAGCGCCGGGATCTGTGTCTATTTCATCGAGACGAGCCGTACGACCGAGCGTGTCGACGAGAAGCGAACACCCAAGTTGGTCCAGACGCGTCGCATCACGCCGACGCACCACGAGCTCCGACTCACCGTCCACGGAGTCGTCGTCGCCGCGCGTGAGTTGACGGTACGGCCCGAAATGCAGGGGCGAATCGTCGAAGCTCACGAAAGCCTCGTCGAAGGAGGGCTGATCCGCGCGCAAGAGGTCGTCGCCAAGGTCGATCCCTCCGATTACGAGATCGCTCTGACCGAAGGCGAAGCCGGGCTCGAAGAGGCGAAGTTCGAGCTCGCCGTCGAGCGTGGACGTCAGGTCGTCGCAGAGCGCGAGTGGAAGCTCCTGGAGGGCGAACTCACGTCAGAGCAAGCGAATCGTTCACTCGCCCTGCGCGAACCACACCTCAAGAAGGCGCAATCGCTCGTATCCAAGGCCGAACAGCAGATCGCAAAGGCACGTCTCGATCTCGCGAGGACGACGATCCCCGCGCCGTTCAACGCCGTCGTCATCTCGGAGGACGTCGAGGTCGGACAACTCGTTCAACGTGGCGCGCCAGTCTGCACGCTCGTCGGAAGCGACGAGTTCTGGATTCGAGTTTCCGTGCCGCTCGATCGACTCGCTTCGATTCGCCTGCCCGCAGAGGGTCAACCCGGCGCGGAGGCGACGATCTTTCTCGAAGACGGCACCGAGACACCCTCCTCGCGGCAAGGTCGCGTGATCCGCCGGCTCGGCGATCTCGACCCGAAGGGGCAGATGGCGCGCGCCCTCGTGCGAGTTCGCGACCCTCTCGGCCTGGAAGCCGAGCCCTCCGTCGCTCCGCTTCTCCTCGGCAGCTTCTTGCGTGTCGAGATCGAAGCCGGTCGGCTGGAATCGGCCATCGAGATCGATCGGTCGGCGCTGCGCGAGGGAGGTCGCATCTGGGTGGTCGGAAGTGACCACAAGCTCGAGATTCGAGAGGTCGAGGTGCTCTGGCGGAATCGCGAAACTGTCCTCGTTGCGCCCGATTGCATCGGTGAAGGTGAGGAGCTCATCGTCAGCGGTCTCCGCCTGGCGCTCCCTGGCATGCCCGTCTCTCCGCAGAACGTCGACGCTGAATCCGAAGGAGCGGCGAATTGAGCACGCCGCCTACGTCATCTTCTTCGGGCCCACTCGCCTGGTTCGCCCGCAATCCCGTCGCCGCCAATCTGTTGATGGTCGCCGTCGTCGCAACAGGACTCTACGTCGCACGGCAGATTCGTCAAGAGGTGCACCCGCAGTACTCGCTCTCCGTCGTCGACGTGACGATGGAGTACCGTGGCGCCAATCCCGACGAGGTCGAACGCGCGATCATTCTTCCGATCGAGGCGGAGCTGCGCGGGCTCGAGATCATTCGTCACGTGCGCTCGAGCGCGCGCGAAGGCCGAGCGAGCGTCGAGGTCGAACTCGTCCCCGGAACGGATCGCAACCGCGGGCTCCAAGAGGTCACCCAGGCCGTTCAACGAGTCAGCCTCTTTCCCGAGGACGCCGAACCTCCCGTCATCGCTCTCGGTGCCAGTCGGCGTCGCGAGGTCGTTCGCATTGCGATCTACGGCGACGTCGACGAACGCACGCTCGTCGAATTCGCACGACAGATCGAGGACGGCCTGCTCGCCGATCCGAAGATCTCGCTCATCAGCTTTCGAGGCATGCGACGCCCCGAGATCCATGTCGAGATTCGTCAAGCGCGACTCCGCGCGCTCGGCGTGACGCTCGACGACGTCGCGCGAGCCATCGATGCGTCGGCTCTCGACGTTCCCGCGGGGACGCTTCGCACGCCGGGCGGCGACATCATCCTCAAGACGACCGAGCGGCGCGACTTCGCGAGCGAGTTCGAGAACATCACCGTTCTGACGAACCGCGACGGCACGAAGGTCTACCTCTCCGATATCGCCGAGGTGCACGACGACTTCGAGGAGTCCGACCGCGAGTCGTACTTCAACGGCAAGCGCGCCGTCTTCCTCGCGATCTACAGCGCGGAGACTCAGTCTCCGATCGAAGTTTCGAAGGCCGTGCGCGCCTTCGTCGATCGGGAGCTGCAGGACCTCCCCGAGAGCATCGGTCTGACCCTCTCGCGCGATCGCTCCGAAGACTACAAAGAGCGTCTGACGCTTCTTCTGACGAACGGCGCGATCGGGCTCATCCTCGTCCTCTTCGCGCTCGGGCTGCTGCTCGAGATTCGTGTCGCGTTCTGGACTGCGGTCGGCATCCCCGTCTCCGTCATCGGATCGCTCGCGGTCCTGCCGGCGCTCGACGCGAGCATCAACATGATCTCGCTCTTCGGCTTCATCGTCACGCTCGGAATCGTCGTCGACGACGCGGTCGTCGTCGGAGAGGACATCTTTCACCGCATCGCGCAAGGAACGCCGAGGCTGGAAGCCGCCGTCGCCGGCGTGAAGACGATGTCCGTCCCTGTTGTTTTCGCGGTCTCGACGAACATCATCGCCTTCCTCCCGCTGCTCTTCGTACCCGGCGAGACGGGTCTCTTTTTTCGCGCCCTGCCCGCGGTCGTCATCGCCGTCTTCGTCGTTTCGCTCGTCGAGTGCCTCCTGATTCTGCCGGCTCACCTCGCGCTCGGTAGTAGACGCCGCTCGTCGTCGATTTTGGGGCGGTTACAGGCCCGCCAAAGCCGGCTGCGCGCGCGTATTTACGGCGCGATCGATCGCGTCTACCGGCCGATCGTCTGCTTCGCGATCGAGCATCGCTACGTCACCGCGCTGACCTTCATCGCCGGCTTCGCGGTCGTCGTCTCGTACGTCTGGAGCGGACGCATCGACTTCGCATTCCGACCGACGATTCAGACGGACTTCGTACAAGCCGAGATCGAGATGCCGACGGGAACGCCGATCGATCGCACACGCGAGGTCGCGTTCGAGATCCACGAAGCCGCGAATCGAGCGCTCGAGAAGAACGGCGAGGACGATATCCTCATCGGCGTCTACACGACGATCGCCGAACGCTCGTCGAACGAGGCCGAGGTTTCCTTGATCCTCGCGCCGCAGAGTCAACGCGTCATCACGTCTCACGAGTTCGCGGATCTCTGGCGCGAAACGATCGGGCACATTCCCGACCTCGACTCGCTCTTCTTCGACTACCTCATCGGTCCGGGTGGCTCGGCCGAGATCAACATTCAGCTCGCCCACCCCGAGACCGAAACGCTGCGCCGAGCCGCGACGGACCTCGCCGATGTCATCGCCGGCTACCCCGGCGTCGAGGACGTGCGCAAAGGATTCGGCCGCGCGATGCCGCAGTTCAGCTTCGAGATCACCCCCGAGGGGCGCAGTCTCGGCATCACCGCGAAGGAGTTGGGCAGACAGATACGTCACGCGTTCTACGGCGCCGAGGCTCTGCGCCAACCGCGAGGTCACGACGAGCTTCGTGTGATGGTCAAGCTTCCGCGCTCCGACCGTCGCTCGATGCACGGCCTCGAGGACTTGATCATCCGAGACCCGTCGGGCGGCGAGATCCCGCTGCGGCAAGCCGCGAAGATCGTCCCGACGCGCGCCCCGGTGCGAATCCAACGTGTCGACGGAAGTCGCGTCGTCCACGTCACCGCGAACGTCATTCCCGGCGTCAACACCGGCAATCGAATCCTCGCGGAGTTCTCGAAGACGGCGCTCGAGCGCCTCAAGACGCGATACCCGGGACTTCGAATCTCGTTCGAAGGCGAGCAGCGCGAACAGCGCGAGTCGATCGAGCGACTCTCGGCCGGGTTGCTGATCTCTCTTTTCGCGATCTTCGCGATCATCGCCGCGCTCTTACGCAGCTACCTCGACTCGGTGATCGTCCTGATGACCATCCCGTGGAGTCTCGCCGGGGCGGTCGTCGGGCACGTGCTGATGGGATTCGGCCTGAGCATCTTCAGTGTCTTCGGCATGATCGCGCTCTGCGGCATGGTCGTGAACGGCGCGTTCGTGATGATCGTCACGCGCAATCGCCTCCTTCGCGAAGGCATCGAGCCGCGCGAAGCGATTCTGCGGGCCGCTCAACGACGTTTTCGCCCGATCCTCCTGACGGCGATCACGACCTTCGTCGGGCTCGGCCCGATGATCTTCGAGAGGTCGATCCAAGCTCTCTTCCTCATTCCGATGGCCATCTCTCTTGGCATGGGCACCCTCGTCTCGGCAGTGGTGATTCTGCTTCTCGTCCCCGGAGTGCTCGTCATCGTCGAGGATGCTCGGGCTTGGTTCGGGTCCCCGAGTGAAGATTAGAGCCCTCTGAGCTGGAGTTTCGCGGTTTTCCGTACGAAATAGCCGAACACAGACCGTCACGCTCGC
>CAYZGY010000408.1:0-7293 GCA_964478085.1 uncultured Planctomycetia bacterium | reverse complement strand
CTTGGGATCCCAGCCCGACATCGTGTGATTGTAGATGTCACCGCGATTGATTTGCGTCACCCATTTCTCTTTGCCGTCGCGGACGTCGAGCGCGATCACGGCCGACGAGTACTTCGTGTCGATCCGGGCGTCGTCCTTCGTCGGTCGACGTGGAGAGTTGTGGACGTCGGTGCCGAAAAAGATCGTCTCGCTTTCGGCGTCGTAGGACGGCACGGACCAAACCGAGCTCGTCGACGGCCCGTAGTGAAACTCGTGCTTGCCTTTGGCGTCCTCGAGCACGAAGGGCGGATCGTATCGCTGTGGCTTCTCGCCGACGTCGAACTTCCAGACGACCTTGCCGTTCTCCGGATCGAACGCGACGACGAAGCCGCGCCCCGTGCAACACTCGTACTTCGGATCGAGCGGATGCGGATGCTCGTACCCACCACCGCCACAGATCACGAGACCGCGAGCGAGGATCGGAGAGCACATGAACACGTTGATCGGATGATGCCCGGGGAAGCCTTCGCTCCTCGTGTCGACCCGCCATCGAAGCTTGCCGGTCTTGCGCTCGAGTGCGTAGAAGACTCCGAGCGTGTCGCCGAAGAAAACGCCGTCATCCGTCACGAGCGCCGAGGAGATCACCCCTCGGTCCTTCTGAATCGGATTGGCGACGTCCTTCGTCGTGCCGTCGTCCTGCTCGGCCTTCACGGTCGCCTCCGGACCGTCGAGATCGAACTTCCAAGCGAGCGAACCGTCGGGGCGCAGCTTGTAGAACGCCGGATACTTCGCCGTCCCGAAGTAGGTGTAACCATTGACGACCGAAGGCGTCACGTGAATCGCCCCGACACGTTCGTCGGAGCCCTTCGGGGGAAAGCGCCACTTCTCGACGAGCTGCCCTGCGTTCTTCGGGGAGAGCTTCGTCTCGGCGGCATTGAAGCGCCAGCCGCGGAGGTCGTAGTTGTACGTCGACCAGTCTTGCTCGTCGGCCTGCACCGGCGGGTCAGAGAAGGCGACGATGAGAACGCCGAGGAGAACGCCGAGGAGAAAACAGAATCCGAAAGTGTTGCGCATCGCTTGTGTCCGAATGAGTCGTGACGACATTGTGTCGTCCGCGGTCGAAATCTCAACGCAAAGTCCGTTGCGCCACGCGGGACTCGAGAGGACGATGGGGAAAAGCACGAGGAAATCGCATGCGTGCTATCCATTCGGCGCTGCTGGCCACTTTTGTCACGTTGAGCGCCCTCGCAGCGTCTCGAGCGGCCTTTGCGCAATCCGCGGACGAACACCATCGGCGCGCCGACGAGGCCATCGAGACCTTCTTGCTCCGCTACTGGGATCAGAGCCGCTCGTACCTCCGCCACGTCCACTCCGGCGGCGGAACGACGGGCTACTGGACTTTCGCCCAGGGCTGCGACGCGCTCCTCGACGCGGTCGAACGAACGGACGGCACACGTTACGCCGGCCTGATCGAGACTTTCTTCGAGGCGCAAGCGGCACGCGGTTGGATCGTCTCCCACTACGACGACGAGGCCTGGATGGGCGTCGCTCTTCTACGTGCCTTCTACCTCACCGGAGAGTCACGCTACCTCGAGACGGCCGAGCTCCTCTTCGAGGACATCCGGCTCGCCTGGGACGAAACCTGCTGCGGGGACAATCCAGGCGGCCTCTGGTGGGACAAGGCGAAGACTCAAAAGGCGACCGCCGCCAACGCGGGCGCCGCCATCTTGGCTGCGCGACTCTCCGAGCGAAACGGAGAGGACTGCGGCGAAGACGATGATCGCCCGATGGCCTGACACCTTCCGAACGAGCTTTCTCACCATGAGACCTCCTCCGGCAAGAACCATTGTTCTCACCTGAAAACCGTCGCGCAAGCCCCGCGGTCCTGAGTATGGTGATACGCAGAATGAGGAAATCGTCGAAACAGATTCGGAGAGAGAATATGAAGCGCAGTCATCTGTCGACCGCTCTTACCGCCATCCTCGGCTTTTCGCTGTCGCTCGGCGCCATCGCCGCGCACGCCGACGATCATGACAAGCCCGTCCGCATGGGCGCCGGCATCATGACCTTCGACACGGTCCCGGGCTGGGGCCTCGATGAGAAGGGCAAGTCACAGATCGGTCCGACGCACGGTGGCGTCGTCGTCGACAAGGCGGGCAACGTCTACACGAGCGCCAATCAGGGGCTCTTCGTCTTCAGCGAAGACGGCAAGCTGATCCGCAAGCACCTCGGCAAGGACTACACCGAGATGCACGATATCGAGATTCGCGAGGAAGGCGGCGTCGAGTTCATCTACGCGGCTCGCAACCAGGCGAAGGAAGGCATCAAGTTCCGCGCGGACAACGGAGAGATCGTCCTGCGTCTCGGCTTCCCGAAGGAATCGGGCCTCAAACTCAGACGCTTCAGCCCCACCGCAATCACCGTCGCTCCGAACGGCGACATCTATCTCTCGGACGGCTACGCGAGCAACATCATCTTTCGCTACGACAAGACCGGCAAGTATCTCTCGCACTTCGGCAAGAAGGGCAACGGTCTCAAGGAGTTCAACACGGCGCACGGCATGACGCTCGACACGCGCTACAACCCGCCCCGTCTGCTGATTTGCGATCGCAACCACCAGCCGAAGGGCCGCCTCGTTCACTACAGCCTCGAAGGCGAGTTTGTCGGTGTCGTGATCACCGGGCTCGGAATGCCGACGGCCGTCGCGATCCAAGCAGACTACGTCGCCGTGCCCGACCTCCACGGTCGTGTCGTCATCCTCGACAAGAGCAACACGATCATGGCGGTCCTCGGACACAACGCGGACCCGCGCAAGCGCGGCTCGTTCGGCGTCAAGCAGGAGCACTGGATCGAAGGCGTCTTCAGCGGCACGCACGGCGCCTACTGGGACGCGGACGGCAACATCTACGTCCAAGACTGGAACGTGTCGGGACGCATCATGAAGCTCGTTCGCGTGCGCAAGGTGAACGAGAGAGAGATTTGATCTGGCACGGACGCCCCCGTCAGACGTGCCCCTTCAACGGGCTGCTAAACATGATTGCGCAGCATCAGCTCACGCGGGTGCGGCTCGAGGTAAGTTTGTCCCTCGAGATAGTTGACCCCGTGGCGACGCACATGATGCCGCAAGAGCGTGACGGGCACGATGAGAGGTACGAGCCCCGCGGCGAAGTCTTCGATGACGCCGTGGAGCTCGGCCTTCTCTTCCTCGGGCAGCAGCTTCTTGAAATAGCCGGCAGCGTGATCGAGCACATTGCGGTGCTTCTTCGTCGTCGCGATCTTCGTCAGGCCGCTCATGAAGGTCTCGCAGTACGACGTCACGAGCTCCTTGCGCGGGATCGCCTTCGGCTGAGCGACGATTCGACCGAGCTCGCGATACGCAGCGCGATCGTGCGCGAGGAGTAGCAGCTTTTCGCGAGAATGAAACGCGACGAGCTTCCCGATCGTCCAGCGCCCCGAGAACATCGACTGCAGACGGCGGTAAGCGAAGACGCGCTCGAAGAAGTTCTCGCGCAGGTGTGGATCGTTGAGGCGCCCTTCCTCCTCGACGGGCAAGAAGGGGTATCGCTCGATCAACGCTTCGGCGAAGAGTCCACGTCCCTTGCGTGACGGCATGCCCTCATCATCCAAGAGACGCACGCGAAACACGCCGCAAGAAGGCGAATCCTTCTTGAGGATGAATCCCGAGAGGTCTTCCTCCCCGAGATCGCGCGATTTCTTCGACGCGTAGCGACGCATCTTCTGAGTGTGGTCCGTGCCCGATTTCGGAGCGACCATGCGCACGCCGTCGCTGTGGTACTCGAGCCGGACAGTCTCCCGTGGCACGCCCATACCGATCTCGAACTCCGGGCAGACAGGGACGAACTCGGCGTGCTCCGACAGAACATCCGCGATGAACCGATCACGCTTGTGCCCGCCGTCGTAGCGAACTTCGCGCCCGAGCAGGCAGGCCGAGATTCCGATTCGGATCTTAGAGGTCATGTCGCTTCCATCGAGCTCACAGTTGATACGACCGATCGTCGCATCTGCAAGATGGAGCGTCCAGATACATGACTGGACAAGAGAGGTCCCCCTCGTATCCTCCAAGAGGCGCACGAGCCGTCCGCCTCGAAACCGCTCCACGAACCCAGCCGATGAAAACCGAAGAGTTCGTCGCGAGATCCCGCATCGACCTTCCCGCGCAGGCCGTCTACGACTGGCACGCGCGCGAGGGCGCGTTCGAACGTCTCGCGCCGCCTTGGGAGACGATTCGCGTCGTCGAAAGCGGCGACGGTGTCGTCGATGGCAGTCGCGCCGTCATCGAGGTTCGCGTCGGTCCGTTCAAGTCGCGGTGGGTCGCGCTTCACGAGAATGTCGACCCACCGAACGGATTCGTCGACGTTCAGGAACGGGGCCCCTTCGCACATTGGCGACATCAGCACTGCCTCGACTCGGCTGGCGACTCGAGCTGCATTCTCGAGGATCGCATCGAGCTCGCCCTCCCATTGGGTGCGTTGGGCCGAGCCTTCGGGCTCGCGTCGGTTCGTCGTAAGCTCGACCGCGTCTTTCGGTTCCGCCACGCGCGCACGATCGCGGATCTCGAAGCTCACCACTCTTTCCACCATTCGGAGAGTCGTCCCTTGAAGATCGCGATCACGGGAGCCAGCGGGCTCGTCGGCACATCGATCGCCTCGTTTCTGAGCACGGGAGGCCACGAGGTCTGGAGCCTCGTGCGTCGCGATGCGAATCGCGAAGCGCGCGAGATCGCGTGGGATCCGCAGAGCGCCAAGCTCGACCCGGCCGACCTCGATGGCCTCGACGCCGTCGTTCACCTCGCGGGCGAGAACATCGCCTCGGGTCGCTGGACCGCCAAACGAAAGAGGCGAATCCGCGACTCTCGCGTCAACGGCACGGCGCTTCTCTCGAAGGCGCTCGCAGAATGCGAAGCACCGCCGAAAACTCTCGTCTCCGCCTCGGCGACGGGATTCTACGGCGATCGCGGGGACGAGGTGGTCGACGAGAGCTCGAGTGCCGGCGAGGGCTTTCTCACGGACGTCTGTCGCGAGTGGGAAGATGCCGCGGCTCCAGCGCGCGAACGCGGCATCCGCGTCGTCCAGCCGCGCATCGGCGTCGTGCTCAGCCCCCAGGGCGGAGCGCTCAAAAAGATGCTCCTGCCGTTTCGTCTCGGCGCGGGCGGGCGGATCGGCAGTGGTCGCCAGCACATGAGCTGGATCGCGCTCGACGACCTCGTCTACGCGATTCATCACATGATTCAGGACGAGTCGCTCGAGGGCCCTGTCAATGCGGTGACACCGAATCCCGTGACCAACGCGGAGTTCACGAAGACGCTCGGACGCGTCCTCCGCCGCCCGACGATCTTTCCGATGCCCGCCTTCGCCGCGAAACTCGCGTTCGGCGAGCTCGCCGAAGCGCTGCTGCTTTCGGGTCACCGTGTCCAGCCGACGAGGCTCACGAACGCTGGCTTCGCGTTTCGGTTCCCCGACCTCGAAGGAGCGCTCCGACATCTCCTCGGTCGGTGAAAGCTCGCGTGGCTCACGACGAACGGATACGCTGGAGAGACTTTCAAGCAGCGAACGACACGGAGACTCAGCGACCGATGGGCGAACACGAACAAACTCTCGACCGCCGCCGCTTCCTCGGAAACCTCGCGCTCGGCGCCGGCGCCTTCGTCGCCGGGTCGACCGCTACGAGCCTCTGGACTCCCGACTTCTGGGTGCGGTCCTTTCAAATACCAGGTGCGTTCGCGGAAGAGCTCGTCAAAACCCCGAAGGATGCCGAGGGTCCGTTCTACCCCGACAAGCTCCCGCTCGACACGGACAACGACCTTCTGATCATCAACGACAAGATCACGCCGGCCGTCGGCAAGATCACCCACTTCGGCGGACGCGTTCTCGACCTCAAGGGGAACCCCGTGCGCGGTGCCGTCGTCGAGATCTGGCAGTGCGACTCGAACGGCGTCTACCTCCACAGCAAGTCGGACGGCAAGGGGAAAGAGGACAAGAACTTCCAAGGCTACGGTCGCTTCCTCACGGGACGCAGAGGCGAGTAATACTTCCGCACGCTTCGCCCCGTTCCCGACGGCCCGCGCCCGCCCCACATCCACATGATCGTCAAGAAGGGAACGAAGCGCCTCTTGACGACCCAGATCTACGACCAGGATCAGAAAAAGCGTAATGAGGCCGACTTCCTCTACAAGAAGATCGACCCCAAAACGCGCCATCTGATCACGGTGAAGTACGAGAAGGTCAATGGCTCGAAGATCGGCGAGGTCGCGGGGAGTTGCGACATCGTCGTCGGCTTGACGCCGGAAGACGAGTAGAAGAACGAACATCCTCCTCCGTCGACCTCCTCAGCGACACGGCTGACAGGCTTCGCACGAACGCTCGTCAGGGGTCGGATCGACCCCGCGAGTCACGGGATTCGGCACTCGCACCCCGCCTCGGAAGAGGAAGTTCGTGATGTAGAGCGCCTCGGAGATCCCGAGGCGCCCACTGTCGTCGGCGTCGGCCGCCGTGAGACAGGTCGGCTCGCGCGTTCCGTCAAAGAGATAGCCGGGCGTGAAGATCGCGTCGGAGAGATCCATCGCTCCGCTCGCGTTCGAGTCGTCGCGTCGGCGTCGTAGCTCATCAAGCTCCAGTCGTCGTCGGTGCGTCCCGCGACGAGGATCTTCCCGTCCCAGGGTTGCACGGCGATCCCGCGGACCATGTCGTTACCGTGCCTCACGTCGCGGAACATCGTGCCGGACTTTCCGCCGGCGAGTCGGTACCCGAAGCCGCATTCGTTCGAGGTCGATGCGATCGAGAGAGTCGTCGAGAGAGCCGCGACGAGAGCGGAAGTCCATGAGGATGAGGATCAGGAGGCGATGATTCGACGTCTTCATCAGTCAGCCCTTTCGGTTCGCAGGAGGAGGTTGCGGAGGAGAGGGAGCGAACGCCGTGTGAACGACTCGCCCCTTCCGCGTTCACGCGAGCCGAGTGAGTTGGAAGACGAGTTTTTCGAAAAAACAGAACCCGTGCCGTGGCGAGACGAACGACAATTCGATCATGAGAACCATTCAGCCGAGCCATTCACGCGTCGCTCTCGCGGTGCTCCTCCTCTCGTTCCTGTCACCCGAGCCCAGTCTCGCTCAGCTCACTCCAGTGGAGGCCCTCGCAGACCTCGAAGTCTACGAAGGCCTCGAGGTGACGCTCTTCGCGTCAGAGCCGATGATTCTGAGTCCGACGAACCTCGACATAGATCACCGCGGACGCTTTTGGATCTGCGAGGTCGTAAATTACCCCCGCGATCGCGGTCGACGCCCCGAAGGCGACCGCATCT
>CAYZGY010000407.1:0-7295 GCA_964478085.1 uncultured Planctomycetia bacterium | reverse complement strand
AGATGGGGTTCTCGAATGGCTACGTGGCGGGGGGGCGCGACGACTCCGATCCGATCGGCGATCGGCCCGAGGGCCGCGAGATCTCGACGTTGATCCTCGCGTCGACCGCGCAGCGAAGCGACCTCTTCGTGGAGGAGGTGAGCCTCGAGCTTCTCCTCGTCACTTGCACTGACCTCGATCGCACGCTTCAGCAGGTTCGCGGCGTCACGCAGCGCACCGGCGTGCAATGCACGGGTTCCGCTCGACACGAGGTGTGGACGCGCGAGACTCGGCTCGTCGGAGAGGTAGAGATGACGAGCGAGAGATTCGGGGTCGACGTCACGTTCTCCCGACTCGAGCCAGTCGGCGTGGAGGCGATGGCGCTCTCTCCGTACGCCTTCGGGAATCGAATCGTAGACGGCGTTTTCTAGCGCCGCGTGCGCGAAGGAGTAGCGAGCGCGGGACCGGTCGAGCAGCTGATCGCGGACGTGGTCGTCGAGCCTCTCCCGAGTCTCGGCGAGGTCGAGGTCTCCGCGTCGGGAACGCAGCAGCGAGTGCAAGTCTTCCGCTTCGAGCGGCTCGCCCGCAAGCGCGAGAGCTTCGAGCACGGCTCTCGAGTCGTCCGCGATCGGCTCGATGCGTTGCGCGGCGGCTTCTTCGAGTGACGAAGGGACTCGAAGCTCGACGTCCGGGTCGAGGCTCCACGAGCTCCCTCGTCGCTCGAAGGCTCCTTCCGTCGCGAGAAGCTCGATGTACTCGCGAAGGAAGAGAGGATTCCCGCCCGTGCTTCCGTGCAGGCTCTCGGTGAAACTGTGCGGAATCGCGTCACGATCGCCGAGAAGGCGAGTGAGGATGCGCTCGACAGCGTCGACGCTCAGACCGTCGATCGTACGAGTCGGAAGTCCGAGCGACGAGAATCGCTCGACGAGCTCGCGGTCGCTCTCGTCGTCGAGACGGGCGGCTAGGACAAGGCGGACGTCGCGCGAATCGTCGTGCATCTCGGCGATGCGACGTGCGAGAAAGAGCAGCGCGTCGAGGCTGAGCGAGTCCGCGAGATGGGCGTCGTCGACGCAGAGCTGAATCGGCCGGAGCGCCGCGAGCTCGCAGAGAATCGAGAAGACGCGGAATCGAAAGCTCTCGAGAAAAGGCTCCAGGCCCGTGGCCGCGGCTTCCGCTCGTTCCAGCTCTCGGAAGCAGCGATCGAGTCGATCGACGACCTTGGGGTCGCTGTCGACTTCCGCGGCGACCTTCTCGACGAGTCGTCGGAGCGTGGCGCCGGGCTGCTCGACCTCTCCACGGCCCTTCTCGCAAGCGATCACGCGACCTTCGAGCTGAAGTCTCGTGGACGCCTCACGGAGAATGCGGGACTTACCGATTCCTGTAGGCCCGATCAAGACCAGCGACTCAGGGGAGGGGGTCGTGAGCTCCTCGATCAGACGCTCGCGACCGACGAAGAGCGAGGCGAAGGAGGGTGCCGGCGATCGGGCCCGATCGTGATCGTCTCCGAACGTGTCTTGCAAAACGTCGTAGGCCGATGCCGGTCGGTCGACGGGATCCTTCGCGAGGAGCCCGAGAATCGTCTCTCGGTGCCTTGCGGGAAGCGAGTCCGTGTCGGGGACTTCGTCCTCGCGGTGGGCGCGAACAACTTCACCAGCGGAGTCGCCGGAGAACGGTGGCCGACCGAGCGAGAGCTCGTACCAGATCACGCCGAGGGCGTAGAGGTCGCTGCGCGCGTTCGCCGCATGCCCTGCGAAGAGCTCCGGCGCGAGGTACTCGACCGTCCCCGCGATGTCGTTCGTCGATGTCGCTCGACCCTGAGCGAGCCCGAAGTCGATAAGCTTGGCGCAACGCCTGCCGGCGCTCTCGACGATGAGGATATTGTCGGGTTTGAGATCGCGATGGACGACATCCCGCAGGTGGATCGAGTCGAGCGCCTCGAGAACTTGGCGGACGATCTCCTCGAGCTCGGAGGACGTCGCCGATTCGGCGAACTCGAGGAGTCGGACGCCGCTGAGGAGCTCCATGGTGAAGAACCGCCGACCGTCAGAGAGTCGGCCGATCTCGAAGACCTCGACGAGGCTCGGATGGGCGTGGGAGGCGAGCAGCCGGAACTCTTCCTCGGCGAGAGACGCGCTACGAGGGTCGAGGTCGGCGTGCAGCACCTTCATCGCCACTTCGCGCGTTTCGATCTCGTCGAAGACGCGGTAGACGGTTCCCGTACCACCTTCCCCGAGCTCTCCTAAGGCTCGGTAGCGTCGTCTCTTACCGGCAAGATCCATCAGTCCCTCAGCGCTCTGGTCCCAGCTGGGCGAGGAACCATCCTACCACGATGACAAGGACTTTGTCACTGATACGCCGTCAGGATCGACTCACTGATTGAGCGAGCGCCACCACTCGTAGTGCTCGGTTTCGAGCTGGTGCGGCTCGGGGACGGGGTAGAAGAGGAGCTCCTCCCCGGCGGCGAGCCATAAGCCCGTACGCAAGTCGACGAAGGTGCGCTGGTTGAGTCGCGACTCGAGAGTGACCCCCTTCACCCGCTTGTGGGTGTTGATCTTGAGCCCTTCGATCTGATCGCGCAGCTTTTGCGGATGGACGTTTGGAATCGGCGAGTTGATGAACGGATCCTCCCGGATGGTGGCGAGGAACTCCTCGGTGTGGAAGTCGATCTGCGCAAAGAAGACTTTCGGGGCGCCCTTCGCCGAGTTCGGGTCGGTGATGAACGATCCGAACTCCGGTGGCGTCATGTACGTCAAGACGCAGGAATGGAGCGGGCAGACCTCCTGAAACGTCCGAATCCAGCCCGGCTCGTGCTGGCGGTTGTACGGCTGCTTCTCGATCCGCAGGACCTTGCCGACGGAGGACGTGATGTAGAGGTCTTTGAACGTCGAGAGCGAAAGGTGCTCGAGGACGCGGTACGTTTTGACGAACTTCGTCCGCTTCGGGTTCCCGTCCGGCTTGGGCTCGAGGCCGTCGAGCACGTCGTCGATCGGGAAGTAGTCGTCGCGAAACGACTGATCGATCTCCGCGAAGATCACGAGGCCGTGGTAGTAGCGAGAGCTGCCGAGCGTGTAGTGCTTCCCGAACTCCTCGGGCGGCAGCATCGACGCAACGAGAGCCTCGTTCGGGTGCATGATCACGTAGAGGTACTTGGCGGGCGTCTCGCTCATTCGAAGGGCCTCTTCTGCGGGATAGCGGTGTCCGAAAGACAGCCTTTCAATGTATCGGGAGAGCCTTTCGATGGCAATCTGCAAGCGTTTCCCCGCTTGTAGCCCGCGATGTGTGCGTTAAGATGGGCGGTCGAATCGGGCGCGATACGGACACGCCGTAAGTAGCGCGGCGTGAGGTGCTTTTTGCGTCCGATGGGTCTCAGCTCGCGGGATTGTCATGAAACTGTACGCATGTTCGGGTTTCGCTGCCGTCGTCTGCCTCGCATTCGTGTTTGGGGGTCGTCAGGTGGCCGCACAGGACCACGTCATCATCACCGAGTTCGTCGCTCAGAACCTCGACGGACTCGTGGACGGCGATCGTGAGCACCACGACTGGATCGAGCTCTTCAACCCGACCGAAGAGCCGATCAACCTCGAGGGCTACTGGCTGACCGATAATCCGGAGCAGCTCAAGAAGTGGGAGTTCCCAGCGGTCACGATCGGACCGAAGCAGTTCCTCGTCGTGTTCGCGTCCGAGAAGGATCGGCGTGACCCGGCTCGCGAGCTGCACACGAACTTCCGGCTCGACCGCGGCGGCGAGCTTCTCGCGCTTCTCGCGCCGGACGGTACGAACGTCATCACTGGCTTTCCGAGCTTCCCGCCACAGGTGATGGACACCGCGTACGGCGTCGGTTCGGATTCACGCTTCTTGTTCCCGGTGCAGACGGACGCGCCTGTTCGCGTTCTCGTGC
Source organism: uncultured Planctomycetia bacterium (assembly GCA_964478085.1). Classification (GTDB taxonomy): domain Bacteria; phylum Planctomycetota; class UBA8108; order UBA8108; family UBA8108; genus CAYMLL01. The sequence continues at coordinate 3,418 of CAYZGY010000407.1, read as the reverse complement.
CCACGGACGCGAGTGTCGACAGCACTTGGATGAATCCAGACTTCGACGATTCCGATTGGCGCGAGGGGCTCTTCGGTGTCGGCATCGAGCGCAGTCCCGGCACGTCGCGAAGCTACGACGATCTCATTCGCACGGATGTCGAAGCCGAGATGTTCGAGGTCAACGCGACCGTCTACATGCGAACGACGTTCGAGGTCAACGGCGTCGCGTCGGTCGATCAGATGTTCTTCCGCCTCCATTACGACGACGGGTTCGTCGCGTACCTCAACGGCGAGAGGATCGCGAGCGACAACGCCCCGCCCGACGAGGAGCTCGCGTGGAATTCCGAGTCAGATGGGAGCCATGCCGACTCGGCCGCGCTCCGCCTCTCCGAGTTCGACGTCACCGAGTTCCGCGGCCTCTTGCGAGAGGGGGCCAACGTTCTCGCGATTCACGGCATGAACTCGAGCCCGACGAACAGCGATCTCGTCTTCGCGCCGGAGCTCGAGATCATCGACATCGGTCCGATCGATGTCGAGCGCGTGCAGTTCTTCGCCGAGCCGACCCCGGGCGCGATCAACGGGCAGGGTTTCGACCGCGCGGCCGGAGATGCCGAGATTCTCAAGCCGGCCGGCGCGTACGTCGGATCCGCGATGGTCGAGCTTCAGACCGAAGAGGAGGGCGGCGTCATTCGCTTCACGACCAATGGTCGTGCGCCCGATGAGACTTCGACGATCTACGAAGGTCCAATCGAGGTCACGGGTTCCCAGACGCTGACCGCGCGCGTCTTCGTCGACGGCGCCGTGCCCGGTCAACCGGTGAACGCGACGTACATGATCGTGGACGAACGGATGAACGACGTCTCCTCGAATCTCCCGATCGTGCTCATCGACACGTTCGGGCGTCCGCTCAACGAAAACAACTTCACGCGCGTTCACGCTCAGGTCATCGACCTCGATGAGGACGGTCGTGCGCGCGTCGGAGCACCGATCGATTTCCAGGGGCGTGCCGCGATGAAGCTGCGTGGCTCGAGCTCGCTCGGATTCCCGAAGAAGCAGTACTCGTTCGAGGTGCAGGACGAGGAGGGGGAGGACAAGGCCGTCTCGATCCTCGGCATGTCCGAGCACGCGGACTGGATTCTTCAGGCTCCGTACTCGGACAAGTCGCTGATGCGAAACGTCCTGTCCTACGAGTGGAGCAACGCGGCCGGGCGATACGCGACGCGGACGAAGTTCTGCGAGGTCTACTTGAACACGCGGGGCGGCGCACGACTCGGAGCGTCGGCATCGGACTACCTCGGCGTCTACGTCTTCATGGAGAAGATCAAACGCAGCCCGGACCGCGTGCCGATCGATCGACTCGACCCGTCGCACAATGCGGAGCCGGAAATCACGGGTGGCTACATCCTCAAGAAGGATCGCCCCGATCCGGGCGATGTCGGCTTCCGGACGAGTCGCGGCCAAGAGCTGCGCTTCTACTACCCCAAGGAAGAGAACATCACGACGGCGCAGGCGAACTACATCCGCAACTACATCAATCGATTCGAGGGAGCGCTCTACGGATCGAGATTCCGTGATCCGGAGCTCGGCTACGCGAACTACATCGACGTGGGTTCGTTCATCGACCACCACATCATGGTCGAGATCACGAAGAACATCGACGGTTACCGATTGAGCACGTTCATGTACAAGCCACGCGGCGAGAAGCTCGTGCTCGGTCCGATCTGGGACTACAACCTCTCCCTCGGAAACGCCGACTATCTCAACGGCTTCAACCCGAGCGGCTGGTACTATCCGCAGCTGAGCTCGAACGATTACCCGTGGTTCCCGCGGCTCTTCCAAGACCCGGGGTTCCGCGAGGCTTACGCGAACCGTTGGATTCAGCTGCGTGAAGAGGTGTTCACGTATCGTTACCTCCTCAACACGGTCGACAACCACGCGTCGCTGCTCGAGGAGTCGCAGGGGCGAAACTTCAACCGTTGGCGCATTCTCGGTACGCGTGTCTGGCCCAATTGGCACATCGCGGCGACGTGGCGCATCGAGGTCGACTGGATGAAGGGCTGGATCGAGAACCGCGTCGGCTGGATGGACGCGCAGTTCGTGACGCTTCCTCGAGCGCCCGAGTTCAATCGAGACGACGGCGAGATCACCGCGGGTGAGACGGTCGAGATCTCGACGGAAGAAGAAGGCGTCGTGGTTTTCTACACGCTCGACGGGAGTGATCCGCGCAGTGCGACGGAGGGAGTCGTTCAGCGATACGAAGGGCCGATTACCATCGACCAAAACACACGCGTTCGAGCTCGCGCCCGACGTGGCACGGAGTTCTGGAGCGGGATGGCCACGATCACGCTGCTGACCGAGTTCCCGACGCTTCGCATCACGGAGTTCATGTATCACCCGCCCGAGCCGACGGCGGAGGAGAATCCGAACGGCGAGTTTCGTAAGGGCGACTTCGAGTGGATCGAGCTGCAGAACGTCGGTACGACGGCCACTGACCTCTCGATCTACCGTATTGCTCGGGGCGTGACCTTCGACTTCACCACCGCGGATCCGCCGATGCTCGGCCCTGGCGAGTTCGCGGTCATCGTCAATGATCTACCGGCGTTCGAGGCTCGCTACGGGGGGACAGAGGGCATCCGAGTCCTCGGCGAGTTTACGGGGTCGTTGAGTGACCGGGCGGAGCGTGTCACGCTCACCGGGGATTTCGATCTCGACGTTGTCAGCTTCTCGTACGACGACGACTGGTTCCCCGAGACCGACGGCGGTGGCTATTCGCTCGTGATTCGTGACGCGACCGCGGACGTCAGCACGTGGGACGACGAGGCCAGCTGGCAGCAGAGCGACGAGCTGCTCGGTTCGCCGGGCCGTGGCGTCTCCGTCGGTGGAAGCGGGTTGCAACGTCCGGGCGATATCTCGCAGGACGGCGAGCTGCAGATCGACGACGCGCTCGCGCTTCTCAATTTCTACTTCGCCGGGGCGGGTGTTGCGCTGCCATGCGGAGACGGCACGACGCTCGACGCGTCGAACCTGGCGCTGCTGGATTCCGACGGAAGTGGACGGCTCAACGTCAGCGACGTGGTGCACGTGCTGCTCTTCCTCTTTGCTGGAGAGCAGGCTCCGGTCTTGGGGACCGAGTGCGTCGAGCTCGTCGGATGCGCTGACGGTTGCGCGAGGTAGGAATTCGGCGGCGCTTACTCGAGGTCCGCGTAGACTTCGCCGGTACGGAGCGATTTTTCGTTGAGGTGACGCCTGCGACGTTCCTCTTTGATCTCTTTCCACTTGCGAAGGCGCTCGTCCTTGGGATTACCGTCCTCGTCGAGCTCTTCTTCCTCTTCTGGCGGTCGGCTCGTTGGGCGAGCGCTTCCCAGCCTTCTTCACCCCCGGACTCGCTGTTTCCGTTGTAAACCTTCATGGGCGTTCGACGTCTCTCCCGGCCTCGA
>CAYZGY010000406.1:2476-7310 GCA_964478085.1 uncultured Planctomycetia bacterium | reverse complement strand
CACGGGATCTGACTGGTGTCGCCGTAGTGGTGTGGGGGATATGTGGGGCGTGGGTGATGAGGGTCGTATGAGAAGAGTGGCGGCTGAGAAGACCGTCCCGCTCGCAGGCGACCGGACCCGGATGAGGAGCTTAGTCAATCCGATGGAGGTCAGAAGAGGCCGATGGAGGTGAAGAGAAACACGATGAGCTAAAGCGGGAACCGACGGTCGCTCCAGCCTCTGATCGCCTCGATGTTCGGCTCGCGAGTCCGCATCGGACTCTCGGCTCGAGGGCTCTCTCACGGCGCACCAGATGTCGCCGGCTGCGGAGAGCGGGGCTCAGGTTGGGTGAAAGGTCGAAGTGAGTCGGGTGCGGCTCGAGCGGACGGGTCTCGAACTGCTCGACGTGTCCACGCGACCTGGAACTCTGGTGGTTGGCGTGACGGAAGACGTCAGCGTGAGCTAACGTGCACCGAAACGGTCCCTTCGGTTTGGAATCTGGAGGGGGCTTTCGGTCAGGCGCCGGAGTGCCGCGGTAACCGTACGACTCGAAGAGTCGTTCAGCTGATCGAAGACGATTTGTTACGTCGACGTGAGATCCAAGTCGACACTGGTGGACGCGGAGCGTTCAGGGTCGTAGGGACCCTTCGAGGCGCGCTCCGCAAGAGTTTGCTCGCGCGGTGGAGTGTTCGGCGCGAGCAAGGTGGTGATTCGAAGAGCTGTTCTGCGACCAGTCGCCGCGACTGGTCGGCCGTAGCGAACCGACCGTGCCGTGATCGTGACGCGTTGATCGTGACGCGTTGATCGTGACGCGTTGATCGTGACGCGTCGCGCGTCCGCACTCTCGGAGTCCCGAAGGTGGAATCGGGCCACGAGATTGCCGCGTCGGAGGTGGGCTGCCGCTCCAGAGACGGTAGAGCTTTAAGAGAAAGGAAGAGAGAAGCGCATGGGTTTCCAGAAGAAGGAAGAGTCGTTGCCGGGCCGACACGAAGCAGCCGGGCGACCCGAGGATCCGAGTCGTGCTACCGAGGCGGCAACCTCGGATACGGCAGGAAGCCATCCGATGAATCCATCCGCATCTCCCGATTCGATGAACGAAAAGAGTGCGATGAGCGAAAACAGCGTGGCAGCGGTCGACGGGGCGGTGACGGGATCGGCGAACGGAACGGATGCGGAAGGAGCCAGTGGTTCGGGAGGTGCGAGCGGAGCGGGAACGGGATTGGCGTTCCAGCGCCGCTTCACGCTCGGCGAAGGTGGTGAAGGGCGACGCGATCCGTACGAGACGGTCCGTTGGGAGCTTCGCGACAGCCGCATCAACAATTCGGACGGCTCGGTCGTCTTCGATGCGGATGGCGTCGAGATTCCGGCGGACTGGTCGACCATCGCCGGCGACATCATGGCCTCGAAGTACATGCGCAAGGCCGGCGTGCCTCAGCGCGACGAGAACGGCCAGCCGATCGTCGATGAGAACGGCGCCCCGAAGCTCGGCGGCGAGACCAGCGCGCGCCAGGTGATCCGCCGTCTGACCGGTTGCTGGCGGCACTGGGGCGAGAAGTACGGCTACTTCAAGTCCGCGACTGACGCCTCGGTCTTCGAGGACGAGCTCGCCTACATGCTGCTCCACCAGATGGCGGCGCCGAACTCGCCGCAGTGGTTCAACACGGGGCTCAACTGGGCCTACGGTCTGACGGGCCCGGCGCAGGGACATCACTACGTCGATCCGGCGACGGGCGAGCTGCGCCAGTCGACCGACGCGTACACGCATCCCCAGCCGCACGCTTGCTTCATCCAGTCGGTCGAGGACGACCTCGTCAACGAGGGCGGCATCATGGACCTCTGGACGCGTGAGGCCCGCCTCTTCAAGTACGGCTCCGGAACGGGCACGAATTTTTCGAAGGTGCGCGGTGAGGGCGAGTCGCTCGGCGGTGGCGGTATCTCTTCGGGCCTGATGTCGTTCCTCAAGATCGGCGACCGTGCCGCAGGCGCGATCAAGAGCGGCGGCACGACGCGTCGCGCGGCCAAGATGGTCTGTCTCGACGTCGATCACCCGGACATCGAGGCCTTCGTCAACTGGAAGGCGGAGGAGGAGCGCAAGGTGGCGGCGCTCATCGCGGCGGGCTACTCGAGCGACTTCAACGGCGAGGCCTACAACACGGTCTCGGGTCAGAACTCGAACAACTCGGTCCGCGTCCCCGAGGACTTCCTGCGCAGCCTCGAGACCGACGGCGACTGGAACCTGCGTTGGCGCACCGACGGCACGATCTCGAAGACGATCAAGTCGCGCGAACTGTGGAGCCAGATCTGCGACGCGGCCTGGAAGTGTGCGGATCCCGGCGTCCAGTACGACACGACGATCAACGAGTGGCACACCTGCCCCGAGAGCGGACGCATCAACGCTTCGAATCCCTGCTCGGAGTACATGTTCCTCGACAACACGGCGTGCAACCTCGCGTCGGTCAACCTCGTCAAGTTCTACGACACGGAGATGCGGCGCTTCCGCATCGACGACTTCCGTCACGCGTGCCGTCTGTGGACGACGGTCCTCGAGATCAGCGTGATGATGGCGCAGTACCCGAGCGCCGAGATCGCCAAGCTGAGCTACGACTTCCGCACGCTCGGCCTCGGCTACGCGAACATCGGCACGCTGCTGATGATCTCGGGCCTCCCGTACGACAGCGACGAGGGTCGCGCGATCGGCGGTGCGCTCACCGCGATCATGACGGCGGAAAGCTACGCGACGTCTGCCGAGATGGCCTCGCACCTCGGCCCGTTCCCGAGTTACGAGGAGAACAAGGACGCGATGCAGCGCGTCATGCGCAACCATCGCCGCGCCGCCTACCACGCGGCCGCGGAGGAGTATGAGGAACTCAGCGTCCTGCCGCAAGGTATCGTCCCGAACGACTGTCGCGACCACCTCCTGCGCGCGGCGCGCGAGGGCTGGGATCGTGCGCTGCAGCTCGGTGAGAGCTACGGCTACCGCAACGCCCAGACGACCGTCATCGCGCCGACGGGCACGATCGGGCTCTTGATGGATTGCGACACGACGGGCATCGAGCCCGACTTCAGCCTCGTCAAGTTCAAGAAGCTCGCCGGCGGCGGGTACTTCAAGATCCCGAACCGCTCGGTGCGTCTCGCTCTCAGGAACCTCGGCTACGAGGAGGAGCAGATTCGCGACATGCTGACCTTCATGGTCGGTACGGCGACGCTGCAAGGCTGTCCGCACATCAACCCCGAGCGTCTGCGTGAGCTCGGCTTCCAGGACACCGAGATCGACGCGGTCGAGAAGATGCTGCCGTCGGTCTTCGACATCGGCGGCGCGTTCGGCGTTTGGACCGTCGGCGAAGAGTGCGTCAAGCGTCTCGGCGTCGAGAAGGGTGTCTACAGCTCGCCGACCTTCAACCTTCTCGAGGAGCTCGGCTTCACGAGCGACGAGATCCTCGCGGCGAACGACTACGTCTGTGGTCGTCAGACGCTCGAAGGGGCTCCGCACCTCAAGGACGAAGACCTCCCCGTCTTCGACTGCGCCAACCGTTGCGGTCGTACGGGCAAGCGCTTCATTCATCCGCACGGTCACCTCAAGATGATGGCCGCGGCTCAGCCGTTCATCTCGGGTGCGATCTCGAAGACGGTCAACCTGCCGAACGAGTCGACGATCGAGGAGATCAGCGACGCGTACCTCCTGAGCTGGAAGCTCGGTCTCAAGGCGACGGCGCTCTACCGTGACGGCTGCAAGCTCTCGCAGCCGCTCTCGACGAGCTCGGACGCGACCAAGAAGGAAAACGCGGCCGAGGCCGAAGAAGAAGCGGTCGAGGTCGAGGTCGAAGAGACCGAAGCGGAAGCCGAGGTCATCGAGATCGCGGCGGCGGCTGCGCCTGCTGCGGCAGCACCGGTCGCTCCAGCACCGGTCGCTCCAGCACCGGTCGCTCCAGCACCGGTCGGCGGCCCGGCTCCGATCGCGAGGCAGCGTCGCGCGCTTCCGTCGAAGCGTCGTGGCTTCACGCAGGAGGCGAAGGTCGGTGGGCACAAGGTCTACCTGCGCACCGGCGAGTACGACGATGGGTCGCTCGGCGAGATCTTCATCGACATGCACAAGGAGGGCGCGTCCTTCCGCGGCATCATGAACTGCTTCGCTGTCGCGATCTCGAAGGGCCTCCAGTACGGCGTGCCGCTCTCCGAGTTCGTCGAGACCTTCACGTTCACACGCTTCGCTCCACAGGGCACGGTCAACGGGCACGCGAACATCAAGATGTCGACGTCCGTCCTCGACTACGTCTTCCGCGTCCTCGCCTTCGAGTACGAGAACCGTGTCGACCTCGTGCAGGTCAAGCCCATCGAGATTCAGGAGGGCGACCCCTCCGAGCGTCGGGCCGACGACGAGGACACGCAGCTCGGAAGCGACCTCACCGGTGAGAGCGGTGGAGGTGGCGCGAGCGGCGGCAGCAGCATCAGCCAGGCCGTGACGCTGTCTTCCACGTCTCCGGGCGGGGCATCGACGTCTTCTGCAGGTGGACCCGGTGGAGGTGCGGAGCCTCAGGCCTCGGCCGACACGGGTCGCGGCGTCATGACCGCGGAGCCAGGTGTCGCCGAAGCGGATGGCTTGTTCGCCGGCGAAGACCAAAGCACCGTCAACTCCGCAGTGATCAAAGGCGCCCTCGATGGCCTCATGGGCGATGCGCCGCTCTGCGACAAGTGTGGACACTTGACCGTGCGGAACGGTGCATGTTACCGCTGTATTGTCTGCGGGGAATCGATGGGATGTTCGTAAGTCCGATCGTCCGGGTCTGATCCCTGGCGTTCGGGCAACCGCGGTTTTTTTCGAGGGGGCTTTCTGGAAGCCCCCTCTCGACCCTGTGTC
>CAYZGY010000406.1:0-2466 GCA_964478085.1 uncultured Planctomycetia bacterium | reverse complement strand
GGGGGGGGGGCACGGGCGTTTTTTTGGGGGGGGGGTTGGGGCCCCCCCCCCCTCGACCCTGTGTCGCAGAGACACGGTGCGGTCGATTCCACCCCAACCAGCATGGGGGCTCCAGACGGCCGAGGCCGTTAGGAAAAGTTCAGAGAACGGATTCGATCGTTCGTCTGCTGGTGATGGGCTGCTAACGCGAGCCTGTCACCAGCAGGTGGCGGTCGGTCGTCACGCGGACGTGGAGGTCGAGTTGGGCCTCTGCGAGCTGTGCGCGCACCTCGGCCGGGGTGAACGCGGCGAGGAGCGATTGGTAGAAGAGCTGCTGGAGGATCTTCGTGTCCTCGCCTGCGTGGAGTCGCATCAGCTCGCGAGCCTTCCTCCTGCTCGCGGGGCGGCGCAGGTCTTTGACGACGATCTGGCCTCCCGGCTTCGTCAGTCGTCGCACCTCGTGCCAGAACGCGACGGGGTCGCTCAGGTGGTGGAGGAGGCTGTTCGAGAACACCGCGTCGAAGGGGCGGCGTAGTCCGGTGAGCTTCTTCACGTCGCCTCGCAGGAGCTTGATGCGCTTCTCGAGGTCGGCGTCGCGCACCTTCTTGCGTGCGAGCGCGAGCATCGCGGGGCTCGCGTCGACGGCCGTCACTCTCCAGCGCGGGGCGAGCTCGCAGAAGAAGACGGGGATCTCTGCGGGGCCCGTGCCGAGATCGAGGGCGTGGCCGCGTTCGCTCTCGATGCGATCGGCGACCTGTCGTGCAACGGCGCGGTTGACGCGTCGGAAGTCGGCCGTCTCATAGGCGACGGCCTCTTCGTCGTCGTCCATGACCTCGGGTTCGGGGATGCGCTCGAACGCCATCGTCTTCGTCGGGTCCTCTCAGCGGTTTCGCGCGGTCACAGTCCGGAGAGTCTCGTCGAGCGTTCCGTCCGGTCGCACGACGCGGAACTCTTCCCAGAGGTTGACCGTCGGGCAGACGTGTTTCGGGGCGATGAGGATCGGCGTGCCGATCGCATACTTCGACGAATCGTCGCAGCGGAGCACGGTGTGCTCCTCGGTCGTCCCGATGACTTCGAGACCGGGCTCGGAGAAGAGCTCGACGGGTCCCTGGTCGATGGCCCAGCGCTTGTGTCCGAGGTCGAGCGTGATGCGATCGCGTCCGGGTCGGTCCATGACGCGCGCGTAGACGAGCGCGGCGATGCGAAACCGATCGGGCATCAGCCCGTCGTACTTGGAGTCCCAGTAGACGAAAGTTCCGGGGGAGACGTCGAGGTCGATCGGTCGACCCGGGACGATGCCGCCTGCGCCTCCGCCATCACTGACAGCGACGTGATCTCTGACGAGCGTCTCGAAGCACGGGAGCGCGCCGGGGCTGCCTCCGACGCAGAGTCGATCGAGATCCGGGCAGATCTCCGCAAGCTCGCGGTACGCCTCGACCACGCGGGCCATCGCATCTCGAGCGAGGGCACGTCGCTCCTCGACGTCGGCGGAGTGATTGTGGCCGTCGTACGCGTGAACACCGACGATGTGGAGGCCGCGCAGGTCGCGTCCGGCTATGGTCTTCGCGAGACCGACGACGTCGCGCGGGTCGATTCCCGTGCGCGCTGCGCCGACGTCGAGGTCGAGGAAAGCGTCGAGTCGGACGTCGTGACGTTCGGCCGCGGCCGAGAGCGCCTCGGCGTGCTCGATCGTTGCGACTTGCGAGGACAGTCGAGTCTCCGCGAACCGGGACTGCGCGTCGGCGAGTTTCGCCGCGAGTGAGGGGAGCGGCGGATACGCGACGAAGATGTCGCGTGCGCCGGCTTCGAGCAGCATCTCGAATTCGTGCGGCGTCGACTTGAAGCGCTCGACGCCGGCCTCGAGCTGAAGTCTCGTCGCCCAGGCCGACTTGTGCGTCTTGACGTGTGGTCGCAGATGGCGAAGGCCACTTTGCGGCACGATCGCTTCGAGTTCGGCCTCGATGCGAGCGATATTCTCCCGGACGAGCTTTTCGTAGACGATGAGGCAGGGGCTCTCGAGCGAATCGAACCCAGCGAAGCCGTAGTCGTCGAGTGAGAGTGCTGCGAGTCGAGTCATCCTGCGCGCCACCATACGAAAGGAGGACCGTGGCGGGGAGAGAATTCCGCCACGGTGCTCCTTCGAGTCGAAACAGCTGAGTGCTCGCGTTCAGATTCTCTCGCTTACCCGTTTGAAGACCGGCTGCGCAGAAAAGCTAACGGTCCGAATCTCGCGCCGGATCCCAGCGAGCCTGTCCGCGAGCGATGGCGCCTCTTTGTGAAGGTACCGGGGAGCCTCGGCCTCGACCTGCGCGATGTCCTCTTCTCGTCGCCACCAACCGTTCTGAGGATCTTCCGAGCCGAGGGGCTGCTTGGCGTTCGCGATCCACCTTCTCTTCTTCTCTTGGCTGCTGGTGAAGCGTCAGCGACTCTCGTGCTCGTCGACTGGCATGACGAGACGATAGCGAGCGTGACGGTCTGTGTTCGGCT
>CAYZGY010000405.1:0-7341 GCA_964478085.1 uncultured Planctomycetia bacterium | reverse complement strand
GTTCGTGTTCTACCACGTCGCCGCGACGATCTTGCTCCTGACGCTCGCCGCACGTCCGTGGGTCGGAGGGTCCGCGCTCGCTCCTCCACGGCGCGATCGCGTCTTGCCACCTCTCGTCGCCGAGAACTGGACCCTCTGGGGAGCGCACACGGCGTTCGCTCTCGCGTTCACGGCCCTCGTGATCTGGGTGTACCGCGGCGGCACGTACGACATGGCGATCCGCGCGAGCCTCGCAGCGATGCTCGCGGCCGATCCCTTCTTCTTTGTCGACCTACGGGCGATGCTCAGCGTCGGTCTCGATCAGCGGCTGCTCCGCTCCGGCGTGCGCCTCGAGAATCGCGACGTGATTCGCTCGCTCGGCCAGTGCGACATCGTCGTGCTGCAAAAGTCGGACGTGCTGACGCGAGGCGTACCGTCCGTGCAGAAGGTCACCCCGCTCTCCGCGAGCTTCGCCGAAGCGCACGTTCTCAGTTACGCCGCCGCGGCCCAATTCGGGGTACGTCACCCGATCCGTAGCGCGATTCTCAACCACCCGCGCGTCTCGGGAGGAACGATCCCGCGCGTCAAAGGTTACGAGCTGCTCTCGGCCCGAGGCGTGCGCGCGTTGCTTCAAGGACGCGACCTGCTCTGTGGAAACCTGCGGCTGCTCGAGGAAGAAGGCGTCGATCCGGACGTCGTCGCCGAGCTCCGCGAGCGCTTCGCGCCGGTTCGGGAGAGGGGCGATGCCGTGCTCTTTGTCGCGTTCGACGGAGAGCCGCTCGGAGCGATCGAGCTGCGCGACCCGATGCGCCATGAATCGTGGGACGCCGTGCGCGACCTCCGCGCTCTCGGCGTCACGGTCAAGATCGCCTCGGGCGAAGACCACGACACGGTCGACGCGGCCTGCCTCGACGTCGACCCCGACGATCTCTGGACGGGCCTGACGGTCGAGGAGCGAGGCGAGAAGATCTTCGCGCTCACCGAAGCCGGTCACCGCGTCGCGGTCGTCGCTTCGAGTCGCCGCCACGCCGAGCTGTTCAAGAGCGCGCCGGTCTCGATCGACTGGCCGACGCGACAGAACTCTTCCGATCGCTCAGCCGGACCCCAGACGGGGAACGTCGAGGTTCAGCTGACCGCGCCGCACCTCTCCGCCGTCGGAGAGGTCACTCGACTGAGTCGCCGCTACGTGCAGCGCGTCCGTCGCGGGCAGATCGGAGTAGGACTCTACTACGTGGCACTGCTTCCGGTCGTCACGGGCGCGCTCCAGCCGATCGGCGGACCGGCGCCGAGCCCGACGCTCGCAGCTTGCTCGTTCGTGTTTCTCCGGCAGCTCGGGGTGCGATTCCTCCGGCTCGGCCTAAGATAGACGTTTCAAGAACTAGGAACGGAGCGCCGGCGAAGCGCTTCTCGGCCCTTCTGCGAAGGCCGTGGACGCGGTATGCTGTGGTCCCGAAAGAAGAACACGGAGACGAACACGACAGACATGTCCGAGGACATCGTAGAACTCAGCGAGCGGATGCACCGCCTGCCGCCGTACATGTTCGGCCTGATCAATCGACTGAAGGATCAGAAGCGCCGGGCGGGCATCGACATCATCGACATGGCGATGGGCAACCCGACCGACGGCACGCCGGACCTCATCGTCGACAAGCTCTGCGAGGTCGTCCAAGACGCCCGCAACCACCGCTACTCGGCTGCTGCAGGCATCTACAACCTTCGTCGTGAAGTCTCGAAGTTCTACAAAAAGCAGTGGGATGTCGACGTCGATCCCGAGTCCGAGGTCATCGCGACGATCGGCTCGAAGGAAGGCTTCTCGCACCTCTGCCTCGCGATCCTCGGCCCGGGCGACACAGCGTTCGTTCCGACGCCGTCGTTTCCGATCCACGCCTACGGAGTCGTGATCGCGGGCGGTCAGTACATCGGCGTTCCCGTCTACGACGACGACAAGTTTCTGAGCTCGGTTGACGAAACGTGCCGTACGCACTCGCCGAAGCCAAAGGTTCTCTTCATCAACTACCCGCACAACCCGACCTGCCACACGGTCGAAGCGGGCTTCTTCGAGGAGGTCGTCGCTCTCGCGAAGAAGCACGAGCTCATCGTCGTCCACGACTTCGCCTACGGACAGATCACCTTCGACGGATACCGCGCACCGAGCTTCCTCTCGACACCGGGCGCCAAGGACGTCGGCGTCGAGTTCACGACGATGTCGAAGTCGTTCAACATGGCGGGCTGGCGCATCGGCTTTTGCGTCGGCAATCAGAAGATCATCTCCGCGCTCGGCCAGATCAAAGGCTACTACGACTACGGTATCTTCCAGGCGATCCAGATCTCGTCGATCGTCGGCCTTCGCCACTGCGACGACTTCACGATCGAGCAGGCGAAGAAATACCAAGAGCGCCGCGACGTCCTCATGGAAGGCATGGAGCGCATCGGTTGGGGCGGAACGAAGATCCCCCGCGGTGGCATGTTCGTCTGGGCGGCGCTGCCCGAGGAGTTCCGCGAGATGGGCTCGATGGAGTTCGCAACCCGCCTGATGGAAGACGCCGAGGTCGCCGTCGCGCCAGGCATCGGCTTCGGTCCCGAGGGCGAGGGCTACGTGCGCCTCGCGCTCATCGAGAACCGCCAGCGACTGCAGCAGTCGGTGAGGCAGATCGGCCGCGCGTTCGCGCGTTGGCGTGGAGAGCTCCAAAAGGCCGGAGACCACGCGAAGGCTTGAAGCGCCTCAAGCTCCCCTCAGCTCTCGCTCGAAGACGCTCCGCCACCCGAAAGCGGCTTCAGAAGCGCGTCGCGCTCCGTGGTCACACCCGATATGTCGCCCGCCGATGTGTCGCCCGCCGATGTGTCGCCCGCCGATGTGTCGCCCGCCGACGGTGCGTCCCCTCCGTCAGAGCCCTCGGGCTCCAGCGGCGGACCGATCGATCGCAGCTTGAGCGCGAAGATGATCGTGAAGAGCACTGCGATCGCCCAAGCGCCCGCGACGAAGATCCAGCGCTGATCGCGTGAATCGACGATCGCCTGCATCGACGTGGTGAGCTCGTCGAGCGGCTCGCGCAACGACTTCGCCTTCGCTTCGACCGCCTCGACATCGAGACCGTGCACCATCGGGCGCAGCTCGCTCTTGACCTCGAGGGCGATCTCCTCGTAGCGCTGCTTCTCCTCGACGGCGCCGGAGATCGGATAGCCGGCCTCCTCGAGCTGATCGAGGAGAGCCTTGCAGTGAGCGAGCGCGGTGTCGATCTCCTGGAACTGCTTGCGAATCGCTTGGAAGGCCGTCGTGGTCTCCTCGTCGTCGTCCGTGTAACCCTCCTCGGTGTAGAGGAAGTCGCCGACGGGCTGAACCGCATGGTTCGAGTGACAGCGTGTGCAGCTCTTCGAGTGCTCGACCTTCGCCTCGGTCCAGAGCTTGCGCTCCGTCTCGTGACAGCTGCCGCAGAAGTCCGGAATCTCCTTCGACCGCGGAGCGGACGGCTCGCCGCGTCGGCTGAGCTTGATCCCGCGGTGTGACCAGAGGTAGAGCCGCTTGTTCTCCTCCGACTCGATGTCGTCGGGCCACTCGGCGTCCTCGTCCTCGATGATCGCCTCGAGGAGACCGATGAGCTTCTCGGGAACGGGATCCGCGTTACCGCCGTGGCACTGCGCGCAACCGACGTCGTTCGTCTCGTGAACGCTACCGAGCCACTCCTCGTGAGGATCGCTGTGGAAGGCCTCGCCATCGAGGTGACAGGAAACGCAGTTCCCCCCCTTCAGAGGCTTCGACACATTCGCCGCAGCCGTCTCGGCCGCCGCTCCGTCTCCGTCTCCGTCTCCGTCTCCGTCTCCGTCTCCGTCTCCGTCTCCGCCACTCTCCTCTTTCTCCGTCTCCCCCTCTTCCGTCTTCGCAGCCTCGGCGTCACTCTCGCTCTTCGCCGACTCCCCCTCCGAAGCCTCTTGCTCCCCTTCCTCCTGCCCATGCGCGATCGGCTCGTCCGTAATCGTCCAAGCCCCCTTCGTATCGAAGTGGTAGTACTTCCCGAAGATCCGCACATTCTCCCGCTCGGCCAGATATCCGAACACGCCCATCAGCACCACACCGACGAGCAGGAGGAACGCGAAGATCGCGAACACGGGCCGCTTGCGCAGCTTTCGCTCCTTCCCGCGATCGAGGATCGGCAGGAAGAAGAGAATCCCGCAGATCACGTTGATGGTCATCACGCCGAGGAAGTCGGGCGCGATATTCATCGTCTCGAGGAAAGGAAGCGCACTGTAGAGATTGTCGTCGAAGTACTTGAGGAACTGGTACGCCGGCAGGAAGTACCACTCGGGCTTGATGCCCGGAGGCGTCGAGTACGGATCGGCCGGTGGGTGCAGGTGAAACGGGAAGAATGTCGCGATCGTCACGAGGAGGGCGAAGCCGATCGTACACGCGATGAGATCGCGATAAATCTGGCGCGGGAAGAACGACTC
Source organism: uncultured Planctomycetia bacterium (assembly GCA_964478085.1). Classification (GTDB taxonomy): domain Bacteria; phylum Planctomycetota; class UBA8108; order UBA8108; family UBA8108; genus CAYMLL01. Next base: position 2,919 of record CAYZGY010000405.1, on the reverse strand, counting down.
GCAGCCGCTCTTGCGCAGCGCACCGTGGTTGCCGAGCTGGGCTTCGACCGTCACCGAGGTCTTCGGCGAGATTCCCATCCACGTGATCAAGGCGAGATGCCAGAGGATAAAGACGCCGAGCAGCGCCGGCAGCACGAACACGTGCATGGCGAAGAAGCGGCCGAGCGTCGCGTCCGAGACCTCCTCGCTGCCGCAGATGAACGTCTTGACGTGCTTGCCGACGACGGGCATGGAGTCGACCGCCTCGATCCCTACGCGCGTCGCCCAGAACGCGATCTGATCCCACGGAAGCAGATAGCCCGAGAAGCAGAATCCGAGCGTCAGCGCGAAGAGAATACAGCCGACGAACCAAGTGAACTCACGCGGCCGCTTGTACGTGCCGCTCCAGAGCACCTTGAAGAGGTGGAGACAGAGCACGATCACGATGAAGCTCGCGCCCCACGAGTGGCACTGGCGAACCAGCCAACCGAGGTTCGCTTGCTGGTCGATGACCTGGACCGACGCGTAGGCACGCGAAGCGTCGGGCACGTAAACCGTCAGCAGCAGGCAACCCGTGAGGATCTGAAGACCGAAGTAGAAGAGCGCGAGCGCGCCGGTCGTGTAGAGCCACGACAGTCGGGTCGGAACGGGCTTGTCGAGCTGCTTGTTTCCGAAAGCGTTCAGGATCGCGAAGCCGCTGCGATCGAGGAACCACGCCTTGAGACGTGAGGCGGCACCGGGAGTTTCGGCCTTCGCGGACGGGTCTTGCGGCATCGTGTCTTGCTGCATCGTGATCGTCTTCCCCTCAGGCCTGCTGCACTTTCTGATCGAGGACCATGACGACTCCGTCGTCGCCGATCGGCGCCACGGCGTACTCGACGAGCGGCGTCGTCGCGGGCTTGGCCGTCACGGAACCGTCGCGCGCGAAGCTCGCCGTGTGACAAGGGCAGAAGAAGTCCTCGTTGTCCGAGCGCCAATTGACATTGCAACCGAGGTGCGTGCACTTCGCGTCGAACGCGCGAATCTTCTTGCCGTCGTGGACGACAAAGACGGTCGCGCCGTTGAACTCGACCTTCACGGGAGCCGCTCCGGGCTTGGTGAAATATTCCGCCTTCTCGTCGATCGTCACCGACTTGTCGCGCGGCCTTCGCGGCAGCGGCATCAAGTAGCGGAGCGCCGCTAAAACGGCACTGACTCCCAACGTCAACGGAAAGAGCACCACCGAGAGATGCTCGAACTTGCGACGTGTCATGGACATGGGGTCGAATCCTCTTTCGAAAGGAGCTGCTAACACTCGATGAGAATCGCAGACGTGACGCGACATCTCGCGAGGGTCGTTCGTAACACAACGTTTCCTTGCGTACGTCGAGCGAGAGAGGCGACAAGAATCTGAAACGCTAAGAACGCGCTCGAGGTCTTCACTTCGACTCGAGGCTTCCGAGGATACCTTTGTCGAGTTCCGGTATCCAGCATCAGCTCCTCTTGAAATCTGTTAGGGTAGGGCCATAATCGGGCGGCACGTGCGGACTCTCACGCACCCGGGAACTCGAAAAGAACGACGCTGAAGAGAAAGGCACTGAAGAGAATCGCATGGTCGGGCGACTTCCCGCCTTGGACAACCTCTTGCGGGAGCTCAACGCTTCGCAAGCCGAAGCCGTTCGCACGCCCGAAGGGCCACTCCTCGTGCTCGCCGGAGCGGGTACGGGCAAGACGCGTGTGATCACGTACCGAATCGCGCATCTTCTTCTGCGTGGTGTGCAGCCCGAGAACATCCTCGGTGTGACCTTCACGAACAAAGCCGCACGCGAGATGCGCGAGCGCATCGGTGCTGTCGTGCGAGGACGCTCGCCGAAGGGCCTGACCCTCTCGACGTTTCACGCGCTCGGTGTTCGCATCCTCAAGGCCGAAGCCGAAGCGCTCGGGCTGAGAAAGAACTTCACGATCTACGACCAAGGCGACCAGCTCGCCGTCCTGCGAACCGTCTTGCGCGACCTGCGCGGCGCGGTCTCGAGCTCGGACGCCAAGGGCATACTCGCCCCCATCAAGCTCGCGAAGAATCGAAGCGAGTCGCCCGAGGATCTCATCGTCAATGCCGTCGACGAATGGGAGTACATGATCGGACGCGCGTACGCACGCTACCAGGAGGCGCTCCAGAGCGTCCACTGCGTCGACTTCGACGATCTGATCCTGCTCCCCGTCCAGCTGCTGCGAGAGAACGAAGAGATCCGCGCCAAGTATCAGGACCGCTTCCGCTACCTCCTCGTCGACGAGTATCAAGATACGAACGGGGCGCAGTACCGCTTCACGCACGCGCTCGTCGGACCCGATCGCAACATCTGCGTCGTCGGCGACGACGACCAGTCGATCTACGGCTTTCGTGGCGCCGAGATGGACAAGATTCTCAGCTTCGAGAAGGACTTCCCCGGCGCCAAGGTCGTCAAGCTCGAGGAAAACTATCGCTGCACGGCGCCGATCCTCGACCTCGCCAACGCGGTCATCGCGAACAACACGGAGCGGCACGACAAGACCCTGCGCGCGATGACGGGAACGGGGGTTCCCGTCCAATGGGTGACCTCCCCCGACGGCGACGAGGAGGTCGACTGGGTCGTCCGGGAGATCCTCAAGTTGACGCAGGGCGGAGGACGCCGACCGAGCGACATCGCGATCCTGATGCGCTCGGCGATCCAGGCGCGCCCCTTCGAGGAGAAGCTGCGACTGCGACAGATTCCGTACAAGCTCGTCGGCGGCAACTCCTACTTCGATCGCAAGGAGATCCGCGACTGCCTCGCCTACTGGGGCGTCGTCCACAATCCGCAGGACGAGATGTCCCTCCTGCGGATCATCAACACGCCGAAGCGTGGCATCGGAAACACCACGATCAAGAAGCTCGACGAGCTCGCGCGCGAGCGCAAGACCAGTCTCTTCCAAGGGCTCGAGCTC